>JALZMD010000432.1 GCA_030858375.1 Chloroflexota bacterium | reverse complement strand
CACCAGCTGCAGGTACTGGGCGAGGAAGAAGAAGACACCAGACATCGCGAACAGGGCGAGGATCAGGGTGCCCAGCGAGGCGCTGAATTTGCGGTTGGTGAACAGCGAGAGGTCAAGCAACGGGTTGGCCAGCGTGCGCTGGCGGTGGGCGAACACCGCTCCGATCGCCAGGCCGATCACGATCGCAAGGACCGGCGTGGTGGCGAGGCCATCCGTGGCGAACTCCTTGATCCCGTAGATGGTCAGGATCACGGCGGCGAGCGAGAGCAGCACGCTGGCAAAATCGAGCCGGCCGGGATTCGGGTCACGGTACTCTGGTAGCAGGATCGGGCCGGCGATCAGGAGCAGGACCATCGCCGGAACGGCAAGCAGGAAGACCGAGCCCCACCAGAAACGTTCCAGCGACGCGCCGCCAACGAGCGGGCCGACGATCGTGCCGACCATGAAGCTGGACATCCAGGCGGCGATCGCGGTGGTGCGTTGGGCCGGATCGTGGAACATATTACGAATCAGGGCGAGCGTGGACGGCATCAGAGTCGCCCCGGCGATGCCGAGCAGGGCCCGGATCGCGATCAGCATTTCGGCGCTTGTTGCGTAGGCCGCCGCGACGGACGCCGCGGCGAAGGCCGCGCCGCCGATCATGAGCAGCTTGCGGCGCCCGATCCGGTCACCCATCGTGCCCATCGTAATCAGGAACCCGGCGATGAGGAAGCCGTAAATGTCGAGGATCCAAAGGAGTTGCGAACTACTTGGGGCGAGGTCGGCGCTGAGGTGCGGCACGGCCAGGTAGAGGACGGTCATGTCCATCGCGATCAGCATCGCGGGCAGGGCGAGTACGGCGAGCCCGATCCATTCCTTTCGCCCGGCCCGCGGTTCCGGCACCCTCATCACATCCGAAGCCATCTGTTCTCCCTCAGGTTCATGTGCGGTCGCAAACGAACGTATCGTTCGGCCTGTCCGGGTTTCACCCTACAACCTTCACTATGGTTGGGGTCAACTGCCTGGACGTCTGGTTCAGTCGTCGATCGCGGCGTAGGCGAGGGGCCAGAAATCGCGGTCGATCGTTTGCGGGGCGGGGCCGCCCATCTGGCACTGGAAGAGCAGCATGCCCACCAGGTTCTCGGCCGGATCGTTGTACCAGTGCGTATTGAACCCACCAACCCAGCCATAGCTACCTGGCGACCGATCGACGCCGTCGCGTCCGGTAACGACTTCCACCCCGAAACCCCAGCCGGTGTTGTGCCAGAAGCCAGGATAAAAGGGATAGTCAGCCTTTTGGCGTGGGGTGATGTGATCCGTCGTCATTAGCTCCACGCTCGGCCGGGCAAGCATGCGTCCGTGGTCACCCTGCCCGCCGCCGAGCAGCATCCGGGCGAAGGCCAGGAAATCCCCGGCGGTCGAGACAAGTCCACCGCCACCGGAAGGAAAGGCCGGTGGCCGGGACCAGGCTCCGTCCCGCGCCGGGTCCTGGACCGCAAGCGCTCCGGTGCTCGCGTTGTGCTCGTAGCAGGTGGCCAGGCGCTCGATCTTCGTGTCGGGAACATGGAACGTCGTGTCCATCATGCTGAGTGGCTCCAAGATCCGTTCCCGCAGGAACGATTCCAGAGACATGCCCGTGACCCGCGAGATCAGCACGCCCAGCACGTCGGAGCCGGTGTGGTATAACCAGCCCTCACCCGGCTGGTGGACCAGGGGCAGCGCGCCAAGGCGTTGCATCCAGGCGTCGGGATCGTGCGACGATGGCATGGGACCGGGCGCGACCCCGCCTGCTTCCATCGCTTCCTGGATTGGCGCGGTGCCCGGCGCGGTCATGACCGCGCCGATTCCGAGGCGGAACGTCAGCAAGTCGCGCAGCGAGATTGGCCGTACCGCCGGAACGGTGTCGTCCAGTGAACTGTCGATACCCCGGAGCACCTGGCGGTCAGCCAGTTCCGGCAGCCAGGTATCGATCGGGTCATCAAGCCGTAGCCTGGCCTCTTCGACGAGCATCATCGCCGCGACAGCGGTGACCGGCTTGGTCATCGACGCGATCCGGAAGATCGTATCCGGTTCCATCGGCCTGCCGGATTCCACATCCCGCAGGCCGATCGCGTCGATATGCACCGCATCGCGGCGGGCGAGGACCGTGACCAGACCGGAGATCTCGCCGCGCTCGACGTACCCGTCCATAACGTCGTGCATGCGTTGGAGACGTGACTTCGACAATCCGCTGGTGCTCATTCGGCTTGGTCCCTCCGCGCGGGATGGCACATTGTGCGTACCATCATCATGATTTGATGATAGGGGAATGGACAGTCGATCGCTTCTCGTAGGTTGCGAAGGTGGAGGCCGGGCGGCTCCATGCCATCTGGCCAACGCCCTCGACCGGCTCAGCGACGGACGCGGTCGTGAATATGCGTTGCGTCCGGGGAGTCGATCACTCGAACGATCTCCACCTCGACGCGCGACGGCAACCTCTCGAACAGCCGGCAGCCACCACCGAACAGCACCGGAACCTGGTGAATGACCAGCTCCTCCAGCACGCCGGCCTCGAGCGCCAGTTGCGCTGTGTAGGCGCCTTGCACCATCGCGTTCCGGTCTCCGGCGGTGGCCTTCGCCTAGGCCATCGCGCTGACGATTCCGTCGAACACGTACGTCACCAAAGGATAATGCGCGACGGGTGGGCCGGGCGGCCGGTGACTGGGCACGAAAATCGGGACACCCCGGCCGTGGGCATCACCGCCCCAGTGATCGATCCGTTCCACCGTCCGCCGACCCGCCAGCACGGCGCCGGTCGCGTTCATGTCGTCGATCAATTGCCCGGCCAGCCCGGCCGGCCGGAAGAACTCCCCTCCGGTGTGACGCCCCAATCGTGCAGCCGGGCAAAGCCGTCGCCGCCAGGGTTGTCCGGTTCGTCGTTGGGACCCGCGATGTAGCCGTCGAGCGACATCGACATGCAGAGGACTGATGCAGACACGTTGACCTCCCGTGGTCGCGAGCCCAACCGGCTTCGGCGCACCGTTCACCCGGTCGGCAAATTGGCGGTGATTCTCGGCCGGATGGCGGCGAGGGGGCGGTCAGGCTCGCTGGTAGGTGAGGGCCAGGACGCCCGTGCTGAACGTCTTCGAATCCCCAAGCGTGAGCGGTATCTGGTCACCCCCGTCGAAGAGACGCTTCCCATGACCGACCACGATCGGGTGGACGAGAAGCCGGAGCTCGTCGAGGAGACCGTCACGCAGCAGGGTACGGACGAGGGTGCCGCTGCCGGTGATGGAGATGTCCTTGCCGGGTTGCTGCTTGAGCGTGTTGAGCACGTCCACGGCGTTGTTGCCGTCAATGAGCGTGGTGTTTTTCCATTCAGCGTCATTCATGGTGCTGGAGACGACGTACTTCGCCGTCTCGTTCATGAATGACGCCAATTTCCCCGCCTCCCCGTCGCTGGTCTGGCCCGGCCAGTAGGCGGCGAACTCCTCGTAGGTCACCCGTCTCAGCAGCATGGCATCCGAGCCGGCCATCTGCGACCCGACGGCCTCACCCATCTCGTCGTTGAAGTAGGGAAAGTGCCACTGGTCTGGCGCCTCGAAGACGCCGTCCAGGGAAATGAACAAACCCGCAACGATCTTTCTCATGGTGATCTCCCAGATTCTTTTTCAAGACGGTTTCCGGTCAGTTGCCGTTCGCTGTTCGTGCTGGTCTCTGGCCCTTCTGTGCGTTCGCCTCATTCCTGAGGCGGCGGGCGGGCCTCCCCGTCAGGAATGAGGCGCTACCGGAACGGTATCCGGGCCCGTTCATCGCGCAGGGCGAGGCCGGTCCAGGCCAGGACCCCAAGCACGGCCGGGAACAGCGCGGATGGTTCTTCGAGGCGTACCTGGGTGGCCATGGCGCCGCCGAGGAAGCCGGTCAGCAGGATCGCCCCGAGAACGGCCGTGCGCGGGATTGCGTAGAGCACGGTGCAGGCCAACACGGTGATCCCGATCCAGGCGACCTGGCTTTCGGGGTAGCCAAGGTCAACAGTTGCTTCGACGGAAATGTCCGTCCGGAGCACCTTCATGATTCCATCAACGAGCAGGAAGAGGATGACCAGGCCACTGATGAGCCAACTGGCCCCGTTCGTGAACCTGGAAGGAAGAAAGGCTGACGTTGCCGTTGCCGTTGCCTGCGACACTCGATTGGTTGCCATGGCATGCATGCTCCTTCAGGTTTGGCCGTCTCGATCGAGTGCAATCCGACGTGAATCCCTAGTTCGTTGCCAGCAGCTCGGCGAGCTGGTCCCAGCTCTCGTTGGCGCCGCCTTCCATGCCGGACGAAAGCATGCCGTCGCGGTCCTCGATATTGGCGAAGAGGGACGTGACCGTCACCTTCGTCCTGCCGTCGAGGTCCTCGAAGGTGGCGGTATCGACGATCACGTGGCCGGGCATCATCTCGAACTCGAAGGTGCTGACGAGCCGTTCGGGCGGGGAGACCTCGCGGTATTCGCCGTTGAAGGCGTATTCAATGCCGCCCTCCTCCCGCTGGATGAAGCGCCAGGTTCCGCCGGGCCGCAGGTCGAGCTTGTCGACAATGGTGGTTGATGCCCGCTGGCCCCACCACTGGGCAACCATTTCAGGATCGGTGTAGGCCTTGAATACGAGTTCGCGCGAGGCGTCGAAGACGCGGGTCATGGCGATTTCGAGGTCCGAGATGACGGTTAGTGATGAGGCGTTGGCGTTGGTGGACATGGTGCGAAAGGTCCTTTTCACAGGGTCGAAATGAACGTCCAATTGGTCTCGATGCGATGGACTCAAGGCAACATCGACACCTCGAATCGGATGCGCGCGTGGGGTGACCATGTGATGCCGGCCTGTTTCTTGCCCGCGCGCAGGTCGTCGAGCGTACTGGCGAGGGACTTGATGAAGGGTCTCGGTTGCATGTCTCCCTCCCTGGGGCGTGTCTTGCCCGGCGTACGCGCCGTACGCAAAATTCACGGATGTTCCGGTTCCCGGCCACAGGCCGGGAAGATGGATCAGGTGATGGTCGCCAGGTTGGCGGCCAGCTTATCGAAGGATTCGTTCCAGCCCGTTTCCATGCCGGCGAGGGCGTCCGCGGCTTCGGGCGTGGAGCGGGTGATGACGGCGTGAAGCGTCATCTCGGTCTTGGCCCCGCGCTCCGTGAACGTGATGGTCGTGTGGTCTTCGAGCAGGAAAGGACCGCCGACGCCCGCGTAGGCGGCCGAGGTGAAGGCCAGCCGCTCGGGCGGCGTGACATCAGTGAAGGCGCCGAGACTGGGATACACGCTGCCGTCCGGCCCCTGCATGTAAATGACCATCCGGCCGCCGGGCCGTACGTCCATTTCCACCACCGGGTTGGTGAAGGAGCGCGGCCCAAACCACGACGCGATGTGCCTTTCGTCGGTCCAGGTATCGTAGACAACCTCACGGCGGGCATCGAAGACCCGGGCGATGGTGACTTCCTTGCCCACGCCGAGATCGTTAGGCTCCGTACGAGAATCAGGCGTTGTCATCCAGGTTCCTTTCCTGCTGGAGTTCCTTGAGGTACTCGGCAAGCCGGTCGAAGCGTTCCTCCCACATCTCGCGATAGCGATCGATCCAGTCGTAAGCCTCCTTGAGCGCATCCGGTTCGAGGCGGCAGGGCCGGAACTGGGCGTCCTTGCCGCGGGTGATGAGTCCGGCCCGTTCGAGCACCTTCAGGTGCCGGGAAATGGCCGGGAGGCTGATGGCGAATGGTTCCGCCAGCTCGTTGACGGTGGCCTCACCGCTGGCGAGCCGGGCCAGGATCGCGCGGCGGGTAGGATCGGCGAGGGCGTGAAACGTTTTATCGAGTTCATGGTCGTTGGGCGGCATTCGTATTTATCCAGTCAGTTAATTAACCTTATAGTGAAATACTACATAGACGTAGGCGGCGTGTCAAGCCCCTCCACCATGGTTCCTGGAACGGTCTCGTTGCCTGGCGCAGCCTACTGCTCACCAGCGGCTGCGGCCGGAGTTGTCTCGACTCCGCTCGACATGACGTGCTCTGGTATTGGGAACCGTGCGCGGCCAATCCCTAACGTCATCCCGAGCGGAGCGAAGTCGAGGGATCTCTTCACCGGTGCAAAAGCGGCTGCGGCCGGGAACTCACTGCGCTGGTCTCGACTCCGCTCGGCCCGACGTAAGATCGGTAGGTGATCCTACGCGCCGCCGCTGGCAGTGGCGAGGTAGGCGGCGAGTTCGTCGAAGGCCACGTTCCACCCCGTCGCTATCTTCCGGTGTCGTAAATGGACCCTGGTGGGCGGTCAGGCTGGTTTTGCCGCCGCCGTCGTCCAGGGTCACGGTGACGACCGTTTCGGCGGTGTCGGTCGCGTCCCTGGCGAAGGTGTAGACGATGCGCTTCGGTGCCACGATCTCACGGTATACGCCATGTGACCAGGCGCCGGAACCGTCCGGGTTCCGGACCTCGGCCCGCCACGCGCCGCCCGGTCGGACATCGGCCTTGAGCACCGGGCTCCACCATTGCTTGAGCCGTTCAGGTTCGGTCCAGGCCTTGAAGACGAACGAGGTCGCGCGGTGCGTTCAGGGTCCGGCTGACGGCAAGCTCGAAGTTGTTTGTGTTCGTTGAATGAGCAGCGGATGACAAGGGTATCTCCCTCCCGGTCGATGAATTGCGGCCGGCAGGCGCCTGGCCAATGCGGATCCTCCATGAAATCCTGACCGTGAGCGACCGGGTTGTCAATTCTGGTCCGGGCTTGATCGTCGCGTTCGGGAGGGGTCAATGTGATCAATGACTCCCTATACTTGAACCATCGGCGCATCGCCTTCCGGAAGCGAGACCACCATGGCCCTGACCATCCGTGGCCATCAGGGGTCCGATGACATCAGTCAAGCGTGGAGGCCAAGCAGGAATGAGGTAGGGTTGCGGAAACAGCGGAGCCATCTTGTGGCCGCACGTATTAACCAGATGCGGCCGAGATGAAAAGCCGCTACGGCGGCGAGATACCGCTCCGCTGCCTCCTTCGTCGGAATGACAATTAACCGGCGTCGCCGGATTGGCCCTCACTGCTACCCGCCCGCGCCCTGGTAGCGGTTCACGCCGCGCATCCAGCCCCGGTAAGCCCCCAGAAACGCCGCCAGACCGACGAGCGGCGTGAGCCAGCCGGTCCAGCCGGGGAGGAGCTGGCCATCCTTGTCCAGGAGGACCGAGGCCGGGTAGAAATTGACGAAGGCGAACGGGACGATCGCCGTCAGCACGACCTGGATCGCCGCGCCGTAGATCGTGATCGGGTAGGTCACGAAGGAGCGCAGCGTGCTCGCGAACCCGAACAGGAACTGGGCGCGGACGAACATGAACGCCCAGGCCCCGACCAGGGTGAGCACCGCCGCCTGCAAGAGGCTCGCCCCGGCGAGGGCCAGCACCAGGAACAAGACGCTCGACGGAGTCCAGTCGATCTCGAGGTTGGTGAGCGCCCAGGCCAGGATCCCTGACGCCAGCAGGATGTGCCCGAGGTAGCCAACGTTGAAGCGCTGGGCCGTGAACGCCAGGTAGGGATTCAGCGGGCGCACCAGATACCCGTCGAACGTCCCGCCCTGGACCAATCCTTCGAGCTCGGATTGGCAGAACGTGAACGCGGCGCCGATCGCGTACGACAGCAGGTTGAAAGCCCAGAGGAGGGCGATTTCTTCCCAGGTCCAGCCAGCCAAGGTGCCGAAGCGGTGCACCAGCACCCAGATCACCAGGAAGTCGGCGAGGTAGGCGAGGATTTGGGCAACCATACCTGCCAGGTAGGCGCCACGATATTCCATTCGCTCGCGCATGCGCAGCCGGGCAAAGTGCCAGAAGAGGGGCGGAGTCATGGCGCGTTTCCGGGTTTTCCTGGCGGGCAAGGGGAGGCCATCTCGCTGGACTGTGTGACCTTCCGCGCCAGGTTGCCTGGCATCCGTTTAGGCCGGCACACGGGCCGGGCCCTACGAAGCGGAACTGAAGCATGTCGCCCGTATGTCATCCCTCAGCCTCCCTGGACCACGAGGCAGCGGACGATGCGCGACCACAGCCACCAGCAGATCCCAAGCAAGGCAGTCGACCAGCCGAGGCCAAGGGCGAGCGGGCTATCTCCGGGCCGGAGAGTTCGCCCATCCAGGTAGCTGCCGGAAAGAAGGCGAGGAACTGGAAGGGAAGGACGTTCGCCAGCGTCCTGAGGCCATCCGGGTAGAACCAGAGCGGCACCATCGTTCCGGCGAACAGCG
>JALZMD010000429.1 GCA_030858375.1 Chloroflexota bacterium | reverse complement strand
GAAGCGGGCGAAGTGCTCCGCATCACGGGCAACGCCAGCAACGGGTTCTACCCGGTCAGCTACGATGGGCTCAACGGCTTCATGGCAACGGAGCTCCTGTCGAAGACATCGGAAGCGCTAAGCAAGCGTGGCGGTTCCGGTAGTGAACCAGATCCGCCACCAACATCCGGCGGCGGCAGTACGGCGACCGGCAATGCAATCACCAACTACGCCATGCGCTACGTCGGGTATCCATATGTGTGGGCAACCGCCGGACCATCCTCGTTCGACTGCTCTGGCTTCACCAACTGGGTCATCAAGAATGTGGTTGGCCCGGACATTGGACGGGGACTCTGGACCCAAGTGGTTGCTGGCACCGCGGTGAGCCGCGAGAACCTGCAACCGGGCGACCTCGTGTTCTTCCAAAACACGTACAAGGCCGGTCTTTCGCACAGCGGCATCTACATCGGTAACAACCAGTTCGTTCATGCCGAGAACGAAAGCACCGGGGTCCGGGTCAGCGACATGAACTCAAGCTACTACGGGTCACGCTGGTACGGTGCGCGCCGGATAGGCTAGTCCAGCATAACGAGAACGAACGGAACTAGGGTGGGAGCTACGGCTTCCACCCTCATTCCGTTAAGGTCCATGCCAGAAGTGAGGGTCACGGAATCCCGCGTTCATTTCCTGGATTAACGAATCGGAATGGCTGCCAGTGACCAACGTCGATGACCACCTGCGGGCCGGGATCAGCTACATCACGGCCGGCGACATCGCCATCGTGGTCGACGTCGTCCGCAACGGTGTAGATTCCGGCCCCACGATCGCCTGGCTCCACGGCCTCGGCTCGTCGTCGATCGAGGCGTTTGCGGAGGTGGTTAGGCACCCGGCGCTAACCGGAACGACATCGCTGCTGATCGACTTGCCCGATCACGGCCTTAGCGACAAACCAGTTGGCTGGACGTATTCGGCAGAGGATCACGCCGGCATCGTGGTCCAAGCTCTTGCAAGCTTCGTGAGCAAGCCTGTTTCCCTCTTCGGTCATTCCATGGGCGGTATGATCGCCATTGCCTGTGCTGTGAAGGCTCAGGAGTCCGTAGAACGACTGATACTGACTGAACCATCGTGGAACCATCTCAGCGCGCATATCGCCGCTCAATCCGAGGAGCGATTCATCCACCGGGGCTATCCCGCCCTGCTCCGAATCACGGAACGCCAGGCCGCCCATGGCGATCCCTCTGCCTAATCCTTCCTTCCCTCACTACGCCTCGCGTCGCCGGTTGCCCTGCACCGAAGCGCCACGTCGCTGTACAAAGGACGTACGCCGTCCTTCCGGGAACAGGTTGCGGGCCTCACGCGTTCAAAGGCGCTGATTGTGGGTGACCTCTCCCCACTGTTCGCGCCGCCCCTGGATATTGCTAATCTTCAGGGGTATGTCGTGCGTGATGCCGGCCATGTCGTGATGGCCGACAACCCCGAAGGCTTCGTCCTGGCTCTGGCGGCAGCATTGGGCCTGGATAACCGGTGACCGCGATGAGGAATGCGGCCAGCCGTTGGTATCTGGTCTCCAACCTGCGATCAACCTCATGCCGGCCAGTGGGAGGAATGATGCTCACCCCAGGTAAACACTGAGCGAAACTGGTGGTAGTTGGTCGTGGCAGAGTCTATCCCTGCCTGCATTCAGGGTCGAGATGAACTCGACCACTTCCGGAGATGTCGCTTTATTCTTTCGGATTTCGTATGACAATCAGGGTACAAGAATGGGCGGTCCATTCGGACCGCCCGTTGTGCTTTACTCGATACGCTGCTCGATGCGCTGCTGGATTCAGGCTTCGATGAGCACGCCGTCGCCATCGACGAGGGCGTCGGCTTTCTGGCCTGTAAACTCGAGCCGGCCAGAAAGTTCCGGCGATGCCGCCGTAATCCTTGCCCTGATATTCTCAAGCATGTCCGGGTTCGCCTTGAGGAAGGTCTTGGCGTTCTCACGGCCCTGGCCGAGCCGCTCCTCCTCCAGGTAGAACCAGGCGCCGCTCTTGCGCACGATCCCAAGGTCGGTCGCGACATCAAGCACACTGCCGGAAACGGAAATGCCCTCGTTGTACATGATGTCGAACTCCGCCTGCCGGAACGGCGGCGCTACCTTGTTTTTGATCACCTTGACCCGGGCCCGAATGCCGATCGCATCCTGGCCATCCTTCAAGGTTTCGATGCGGCGGATATCCATCCGGACCGACGCGTAGAACTTGAGCGCATTGCCACCGGTGGTTGTTTCCGGTGAGCCGAACATGACACCGATTTTCATCCGCAACTGGTTGATGAAGATCACGCAGGTGTTCGAGCGGCTAATCGCCCCGGTCAGCTTGCGCAGTGCCTGGCTCATGAGCCGGGCCTGGAGACCGACGTGGGAATCACCCATGTCACCCTCGATCTCCGCCTTCGGCACGAGCGCCGCGACCGAGTCGACCACGATCACGTCGAGTGCACCGGAGCGCACCAGCGTTTCGGTAATCTCCAGCGCCTGCTCACCGGTGTCCGGCTGGGAGATCAGCAGCTCGTCGAGGTCGACCCCCAGCTTCGAGGCATAGATCGGATCGAGCGCGTGCTCGGCATCGACGATCGCCGCCATGCCTCCACCCTTTTGGGCCTCGGCGATGATGTGCAGGGCCAGGGTGGTCTTACCGGACGACTCCGGACCGTAGATCTCGACGATCCGGCCTCGCGGCACGCCGCCGATGCCCAGGGCCAGGTCGAGCGCAATGCTGCCGGTCGGGATGCCGTCGATGTGCATCGGGTTGGGTTCACCGGGTTTCATCTTCATGATGGAGCCCTTGCCAAACTGCCGTTCGATCTGGGCAATCGCCAGGTCTACCGATTTGGTCTTCTCGTTCTGGTCGTTTGCCATGTCTGTGGCCCTTTCGTGGATGCTCGATCGAGCTTGCTGCAACGGCGCTCCTGCGCTCCGCCACGAATACGAATGAGGGTTTTTGGCGCGCGTCGGGAGACCGTGTCCACCTCGGCCGCAGGCCGGCTTCACAAGACACAGGTGCCGCGCATCTTTGGCAAAGGTGGAGGCACCTCAAGCAACGCGAACATCTGTTCTTATTCAAGTATTATGATACGGCATTTGAGACCTCAGGTCAACTCCTGAAGGCAGGATACACCAGTGCCGGTGGCCAGGGAAGACTCGCGAACGTACGCTAGGGATCGAGCCGGTTCGGCTGGTTCCATGAGTGCTCAACCGAGTAATGGAAGGCCATCGGGTGCAGGCTGATGTATGCTCGACGCAATGCGACAGTTTCACATCTGCCCTTGCGGTCGTTCCGCGCTTTCACACCCGCGCACCGCCGCCCAAGGGTCAATCGGACTGGAGCGCATTGGGACATCGTCACCAGGGGAATCACAGATGGACACTGGACACAACGGTCGCGAGCAAACACCCTCCACCCGCTCGTGGGACGCGTTCGCGTCACGCCGGCGCTTCATCGCCGGCGCGATGGCGCTGGGGCTTTCCGCGCAGGCCGCCAGCTCCCTCGCTGCCTACGCGCAAAGCCCCGAAGCGAGTCCATCAGGAAACCAGGTCGATTTCAACGCGCTCGCTGACGATCAGGTCAACGGCACCTTTCCCCTGACTAATGAGAAGATCACGCTCCAGGTCCTGATTCCGTCCAACCTCGATGTCGGCTCGTTCGAATACGAGGACAACGAGTTCACGCGCTGGTACGAAGACCGCACCAACGTTCACATCGAATGGCAGATCGTGCCCACCGATGAAGAGCAGACCGCCCTTAATGTCCGGCTCGTCAGCGGCGACTACGCGGAGGTCCTGATGTCGTTCGATCCGACCCCGGCGGTGCAGCAGCTCTACGGCGGTCTCGGCATCTTCCTTCCACTCAATAACTACATCGATCAGTACGCCGTCGAGTTCAAACGCGTGGTCGAGCAGTATCCGTTTTCGACCACCGTTGTCACCGCCGCCGACGGCAACATCTATTCGCTGCCGTTCGTCAACGACTGCTTCCACTGCGCGCAGGACCGCAAGCTGTTCATCTACCAGCCGTGGCTGGACGCCCTCGGGCTCGAAATGCCGACCACAACCGACGCTTTCTACACCGTGCTCAAGGCGTTCAGGGATCAGGATCCGAATGGCAACGGCGAAGCCGATGAGCTGCCGCTGGCGACCTGCATCAATTCCTGGAACAACCAGCTCGACTTGACGCTGATGAACGCCTTCGTCTTCAATCCCGGCGAACCCTACCTCTTCCTGCAAGAAGGCCAGGTCACCGCCTCGTACATGACCGAAGGCTGGAGGGCGGGCGCCCGGTACATGGCGATGCTCCACGCCGAAGGCCTGATCGACCCCGAATCATTCACCCAATCGGCCGAGCAGCTCCAGGCCAAGACCAGCGGCGACGGTCCGACCCGGGTCGGGGCGGCGGTCGGCGGCTCGTGGGGCGTCTTCGTCGCCTGGGACCCGAACGATCCTTCGGGACGTTGGGCCGAGTACCGGCTGGCGCCCGCGCTGGCCGGACCCGACGGTGTGCAGATTTCCCCCTACAACCCCTACCTCCCCTACGCGTCGGGCAACTTCATCATCACCGACAAGTGCGAGAACCCGGAGATTGCCTTCCGCTGGGCCGATGGCCTCTACGATCTCGAAACCACGATGCGCAACGTCCAGGGATCGCTCGGCAACAGCTGGCGCTGGGCCAACGAGGGGGAGATCGGCATTGACGGCCAGCCGGCAATCTGGGCCGGCATCCCCGGTGATCCGGTCACCGAAGCGAAGTCGGAAGGCTGGATCCAGACCGGACCGTCGTTCCGGTCGAGCCGGGTCCGATTCGGCGAAGTGTTGGCCGACCCGAGCCTGCGCGCGACCAATCTCGATGTAATCACGGAAGAGGTCCTGACCCCGTACCGGCAGCCAGCCGAGTGGTGGCCGCCGCCGATGTTCTTCAGCGAGGATCAGGTCGCGCTCGTCGCCGAAGCCCAGACGACCCTGGTCCCATTCGTGCAGGATGCACTTGTCCGATGGATCACGGGCCAGGCCAACGTCGATGATGACTGGGACGCCTATCTCGGTCAGCTCGAAGCGATGGGCGTTCAACCATATCTCGAGGCCTACCAGGCCACCTGGGACACTCAGCAGGGTAACTCCTGAACGGGACCCGGCGTGCCGGAGGGCCAATATCGCTCACGCTCGACATGACACATTGCGAGCGTCGCACGGTCAACCGACGCGGTGCACCGCCCGCCCGTCTTGACATCCCAGATTGCGCCTGTCTATGATTCACCCCAGAATATGGTTGTATACAGAAAACGATCCACGGTCCAGGTGTGGGACGCCGCCGCCGCTGCCACGTGCCGGGATTCGCTGATGTCGAGGCTGCGTTGTCCTCCGCCTGTCCGGGAGGCTCCAGGTTCGGTCGACACCTGAGGAGCGCTGAGCATGTCCGATCATTACACGGTGGATCGCGGGATCGATCGCGCCTTCACGATCGTCAATTACGCGATCCTCACGCTCTTTCTCGCGGCGGTCGCGTATCCCCTGATCTACGTTTTCAGCGCGTCGTTCAGCGATCCTTCCGCCGTGATCTCGGGCAAGATGTGGCTGTGGCCGGTCGATGTTACGCTCGACGGCTATCGCGCCGTATTCCGCAACAGCCGGATCACGGTCGGGTTCCAAAATTCGCTCTTCTACACTGTAGCCGGCACCCTGGTTAGTGTCGTGCTGACGATCCTGGCGGCCTATCCGCTCTCGCGAAAGGATCTGGCGGGCCGGAATATCATCATGTTCTTCTTCGTCTTCACGCTGCTCTTCGGCGGCGGCCTGATCCCAACCTACCTCGTGGTCCGCGAAGTCGGCATGCTCAACACCCGCTGGGCGCTGATCATCCCCACCGCGCTGTCGGTCTACAACATGATCATCACCCGCACGTTCTTCCAGAGCACGATTCCGGACGAATTGCTGGAGGCGGCCCAGATCGACGGATGTAGCGATTTCCGGTTCGTGCGCGACGTGGTAATCCCGCTCTCCGGCCCGATCATCGCCGTCAACGCGCTGTTCTACGCCGTGAACCAGTGGAACCAGTACTTCAATGCCCTGATTTACCTCACCCGGCCCGATCTCTTTCCGCTCCAGTTGATCCTGCGCGAGATCCTCGTCCAGAATCAGGTCGACCTCTCACAGATCACCGATGTCGATCAGTTGATGCAGCGCCAGAACCTCCAGGACCTGCTCAAGTACTCGCTCATCGTGGTGGC
>JALZMD010000416.1 GCA_030858375.1 Chloroflexota bacterium | reverse complement strand
ATCAACGAGTGGAATCGCGTAATCTTTCGCGATGCCGGGGCCTGAGGGCGCGTCCAGCGTGTGGAGACACCTCCTCTCTCCTTCACGACGAAGGAGGGAACGCCCGGCGCAGTCGGTACGTTGGGTGCCTCGATAGCGCTACGCGTATCCAGCGGGGCCGGGATGTCTCGCTGGCGTTCGACATGACGATAGTAGGGGGGGCGGGTAGAAAATGTGATGGGCTGGCACTCGACATGACAGTACCTGGTTTTGACCGACAAATGGCAATCAAATCTGGGCACATCACTAAAAATAGCCTCCACCACAGATTGTCGTTCCGAGCTTGCGATGAATCTTGACCAGCCACGACGGAGAGCGACCAAGATTCCTCCTTCGTGGGAATGACAAAGACTCATGGACACGGTAGTGACGACGCAAACAGGGCCGCTCCCACTGGAGCGGCCCTGTGTCTGGTTTCATCGTTGGTGCAGGAACCTAGAGTTCCTGATGGTAGGCAAAGAGACGGTCGCCATCGAGACGCCGAAGTTTCTGCAGCGCCTCGTTCTCGATCTGGCGCACGCGCTCACGGCTGATCTGGAGCTGCTCGCCGACTTCGGCAAGTGTGTGCTGGTGACCCTGACCCAAACCGAAGCGGAGTTGAAGGACCAGCTTCTCGCGGGCGGAAAGCGTGTCGAGCGCCGCGCTGACATCGCGCTTGAGCATCGACTCCGAGGCCGCTTCATACGGCGTTTCAGAAACGTCGTCGGCGATCAGGTCACCGAGGCTCGTATCGTCCTCGTTGCCGATCGGTGTCTCCAGTGAAATTGTGCGTTGCGCTGCCTGGACGATCTGGTGAATCTTTTCCGGCGCCACGGCCATCGCCTCAGCGACTTCTTCCGGAGTTGGCTGTCGGCCGAGTTCCTGGGCAAGCAGGTTGAGCGTCTTGCGGTACCGCGAAATAGAGTCGCCCATGTGAACCGGAAGGCGGATGGTGCGGCTCTGGTCAGCAATTGCCCGGGTGATCGCCTGGCGAATCCACCAGGTAGCGTAGGTGCTGAACCGGAATCCCTTGCGCCAGTCGTACTTTTGCACGGCGCGCATCAGCCCGATGTTCCCTTCCTGGATCAGGTCCAGCAGGGTCAGTCCGCGGTTGACGTAACGTTTGGCAATGGAGACGACGAGGCGGAGATTGGCTCGAACGAAACGCTGCACCGACTGCAGATCACCATTTTCGACGCGCTTGGCGAGATCGATCTCCTGGATGTGCGTGAGCAGTGGCGTCTCCGCGATTTCGCGAAGATAGAGTCGGACAGGATCGTTGATAAAGTTCGGGTCGAGCCGCTGCAGGACGTCGAGGTCACGCTCCAGATCGACTTCTGGCTCCATCTCGTCGGCCATCTGAGTCGTGATTTCTTCAGGGACCTCGACCTTGTCGTCGCTATTGAGCTTGTCGCTCACCAGCTGAGTGATCTTGTCGACATCGTAGCTACCCATTGGGTCACTCATCGGACACAGAACTCCTTACATTGCGCACATGGCGCGTGAACGGAACCGGCCGGGGCGTGCCCATGAAACAGCACGGTGAGGTCGTTCCGGAACGTTAATCTGAACGGCGAAAACTGGCTCCAGAACGTGTGGTTCCAACCTGGCGCCGGCAGTCGCGAACGGTGGATTGTGACAAATCAGGTGTTTGAGGAATTGCGTGCGCCGGAAATGGCATTGCAGCGCAGCATGCCCATGTGTGAAAGGCATCATTCCTGAGAACCTCTAGTATATCAGGGGTTCCGGCTCTTGTGAAGTCCTTAACAATCGACACCTGATGGTCCATTGTGGCTTCCTTGAGGATCCCTGGACGGGCCGGGGTCCATAGAGCGGGAGTAACAACGAGGGGAGGGGAGCCGCTATGACTCCGCCTCCCCCCTGATTGATGTTCCGGGTTTAGTGAGAACCGCAGCCGCAGCCTTGCGCCGTTTGCGCGTTCTCACCTGCGTCGAACGAATGACCGCAGGCACAGCCGGCGACAGCGTTCGGGTTGCGGACGGTGAAACCGCCACCCATCAGTGAGTTGACATAGTCAATCTCGGCACCCTGAAGGTACATGGCGCTGAAATTGTCGACTAGCACCCGAACCCCCTGGGTCGAGATGATTTCATCGCCTTCATCCGATTCTTCGTCGATCGTCATGCCATACTGCAAGCCCGAGCAGCCGCCGGGCGAGACGAACACACGAAGCGCGTGCTCCGGGGTGCCCTGATCCGTGAGGAACTCCCTTAGTTGAGTCACTGCTTCGTTAGTCATTGTGATCATGGGTGGAAGAGCCTCCAGCGGAATCGTCATCTTGCGCGGTCTCGGAGCAATCTCCCAACCTCGCTTCCTTTAGATAAGCATAACTTCTGTGATTCGTCTGTCAAGCACCTTCAGCGCTATGCTACAGGTGAACCCGTCGCTTCTGAGCAAACTGGTTCGACGCGTGCCAAATTTGGGATTTCCATCCCGCACCTCGCCAGCGACGCTCAGGATCACTACCTTATATAATATACGCACATTTCACATGGAGAGATGTCCACCGTTGCCTTCACCACATCGAGCACGTCAGCGCAACTTCAGCCGTTCGGATGCCACTAACCTGATTCAAGGAGGCCGGCAGGCGCTTCAGCCACAAGCCCCGCCCGATACGGTGCCTGGCCGGGTCACACGGTCGCACGGTCTCTGGCATGAGGTCGTTGTTGGCGATGAAACCGATGTCGTGATCGCCACCCTCCGTGGCCAGCTGAAGCGCCAGCGCCGGTCCACCGATATCGTGGCGGTTGGCGATCGGGTGTGGCTGACACGCCTGCCAGATGCCGAAGCGGTGATCGAGTACGTCGAGCCACGGACCCGGACACTCGGACGCACCGCCCGGAATACCCGTGACGTTGAGCAAGTGATCCTCGCGAATCCGGATCAGGTCATGTTCGTCTTCGCCATCCGGCAGCCGGAACCGCATCTGCGTATGCTGGACCGCTTCATTATCCTCGCCGAACTTCAGGAAATACCCATCCACCTCATCGTGACGAAGATGGATCTGGTTGCTCCGGAGGAGCAACAACCGGCCAGAGCGCTGTTCGCTGATCACGCGCGGATTTTCCCTCTGCATTACGTCAGCACCGTCACCGGCGAGGGTATGGAAGATCTCGAGGCGGCCCTGGCCGGAAAGATCAGCGCGTTAGCGGGTCCTTCCGGTGTCGGCAAATCAAGCCTGCTCAACCTCCTCGATCCCGAGGGGCGGCGAGAAATCAACATCGTTTCGGCGGCAACCGGCAAGGGCAAGCACACGACCGTAGGCGCCCGCCTTCACA
Organism: Chloroflexota bacterium; assembly: GCA_030858375.1. Lineage (GTDB taxonomy): Bacteria > Chloroflexota > Chloroflexia > Thermomicrobiales > UBA6265 > JACCYX01. The sequence continues at coordinate 12,879 of JALZMD010000416.1, read as the reverse complement.
ATCTGGGTGACGGAACGTTCGTTGCCGATACTCCTGGAATGCGAGCGATCACGATGGTCGCCGTGCCTGCTGGCCAGCTCGACTGGAGTTTCCGGGAGTTCCGGCCGTTCCTCCGTCAGTGCTTCTATCACGATTGCTCGCACGTCCACGAGCCCGATTGTGCGATACGGCAGGCGGTCGAGCGTGACGACATTCCGCGGTCCCGTTATGAAAGCTACGTTTCACTCCGGATAGGCGACGAGGTCATGGACTGACCTGGGATGCCCGAGGGAGTCGATGGAGGAACCTTGACACCACGAGATCATGACACCGGCCCATCGGGCATCACGGTCGATCAGCTGATCGATCGCATCTTCCCCATCGTCGACGACCTTCTGGGCCGACTCGAAGGTGAAGAATTCACGACCACGCAGTTCATTGACCTGATGCAGGCTGTACCCGGCGCGGCGGAGGCATACAGCCAGGCGCTCGTGGCCTGGGGTGAAGCGGAGCGTCCGGGAAAAATGGTCATCCATGGACAAATCATTCCGGGCGCCCTGCGACGGTCGACGAAGGTGGAGTGGATTGGCTTTGCCCATGGCGAGGCCGACGAATACGCTGTTCCAGCCTGGTGGAAACTCAAACGGAAGGACTAACGGACTGTACGTACGGTATAATCGTGCCCATGAGTCAAGCGGTGGTGCGTCCGGCACGACATAGGCACGACATAGGTGGAGACTACGGGCATGAGCATACACACGTCACGAGTCAGCCCGGAGCGTGCCACGCCCAATCCCTCCTCCCTCCCGGACCAGCCGACACGATCCTCGGCTGCTCGTGGTCCCCTGTTGCCCAGGCTGGACGTGCAAAAGCTGAAACGGCACTTGCCGGAGTGCCGGCGTATCCGGATTGAAATCAACGGGGTCCTGGCCGGTGCACCGGTTGTGGTTCCGGACGCGGTGTCCGAGTTCGCGATCGGGTGGGCATTCGTCCACCGCTTCTTCCTAAACTCTGACCACATCACCCGGGTGTCTTCGACCGCAAGCTACGTGTCGCTCATGATCGACAGCGGCGTCGACCTCGATCGTGCTCGATATGAAGCAATCGGCTGGGTCCCCCGCCAGGATCTCGAGATTCAAGCCACCAGTGAACGTTCATCACGCCCGCCTCGGGCGGTAACCGTGATGACTGAAATGGACGCCATATCCACGTGCCATCGATCATTCGAACGGTTCGAACTCGATGGGGCCAGGGCGGGCTACCAGCATGTGGCGCTGGTGACCGCCGATGACATCCTGTGCATTGCCCGGGACGTGGTAAGTGAAGCCGCCGCCGCCAAGGTGTTCGGCTGGGCCCTGCCCAACAATGTCGACTGTACGGCAAGCATGCTGGTCGTTCGCGGCATCCTCGATGTGCTGATGGTGGAGAGCGCCGCCCGGGCGGGCATCCCGATCGTTGCCACCGACGCCGTACCGACTGCTGCGGCAATCGACGCGGCCGAAGCATCCTGCACGACCATCCTCGGGCTAGCGCGCTCCCATCGACGTGGGCTTTTTGTCGATGGTGGGCATCTCGGTGGTGACATGGTGGCCAGTTCAGTCAATAACGACCTGAACGACATCGAACCGGACTCCTGATCACCGCGACATTCATGCACCGTCAATGTGACCCGCCCACCCATGATCCGGATCACGGGTGGGCGGGTCACATTGGTAGCGGTCGAGTTCATCTCAACCCAGGATTCAATCAGGGCAAGCACTGATGCTACCGGATTCGGATCGACATTTGCATCATGCTGGGGGAGTGACTTGTGGCGTTGCGGAGGGAGTGTCCTCACGGCGATCGTCGCGGATTTTACGCATCCGGGTCCGAAATTGCCGGTTGCCTCCCAACTGCGGCCCGATCGGATTTCAATTCTGCGGCGGCCCGAAGGACATCGCGCCGGGAGTGCACGCCGAGCTTGCCGAGAATGACCGTCACGTGGGTGCTGACGGTGCGTGGACTGATCGACAGTCGCCTCCCGATTTCCTTGTCTGAAAGCCGCATTGTGAGGAGCCGGGCGACATCCAGTTCCCGGGGGGTCAGTCCGGCATCGTCAAGCCGGCCTGATGGATCACTCGATGACGTCGGAACTGCTTGATGCCCCCCGACTGCCACCGCGCGGTTGGCTGCTTCGTAGGCAAGGTCGACGATGTCGGGTAGCGGCATGAGGGCCCCACGAGACCAGGCCGTGGCAAATTGTTTGGCAGGGACTTGGGCCCTGATGAGTGGGAGCGTCGCCTCCAGCTGCGCCTTTTCCTGGTTGTGCGCCGGGAAGCCACCGCGTTGGCGAATCGTATCGGTTGCGCCAACGATGATCGCCGCAGGCTGAAAGGCATCGCATTTCGCCAACAACGCCGCCACGGCCTCCAGCCACACGACCATGCCGCGCGGATCGCCTACTTTGCGACGCCACTCCAGGGAGTCGCGATGACAGGTCCAGGCCCGGTCGAGATCTCCAAGCGAACGAGAGCATTTCCCAACGTGATCCATGGCGATCGCGATTCCCCGCACGTTCCCATGCGTGCGATAGAGGTCGAGCGCGCGTTCGGCGCACCCGAGGGCGCCGGCCGCATCGCCACTGGCATGGAGCGCCACACTGAGGCTGTCGATGGCGCGAGCCAGGATGATTGCGTCACCGGTCAACGTTGCGGCTTCGATGGCATCCCGGAAAATTCGCTCGGCATCAGCGAAATGACCGGTGTCCATTGCGACCCCGGCCAGGCCGGTCAGCGTGTCGGCGATCCCCGTCGTGTCAGCGGCATCCCGGTAGAACTGAAGCGATTCGCGCATCAATTCACCGGCACGCGCGTAGTTGCCTGTCCGGCCTTCGACATCCCCCAGGAGGCGCAGGGCGGCTGCCACCCGAACGGGATGCGCACCGACCCGAGCCGCTGCCAGCGATTCCCTCGCGTACTCATGGCTCACGTCGGGAAGCCCCTGCCGCAAGGCAAGCCACCCAGCGGCACAGGCAAGATCGGCGCGCAGATTGGGGTCCAACGCCTGTTGCTCTTCAGCACCAAGGACGATCCGCATCCATCGCAACCCCTCCACCAGGTGCCCACGCACCAGCCAGAATGTGCCGAGCGCATTGACCAGCGTAGCGAGCGCTGCGCCGGTCTCATGCTCCCGGTACCACGACAGGGCGATTCGCATGTTGGCATGCTCTTCCTGCAGCCAATCCAACCACGCCGTTTGGGAGGGTCCGCGTATCGCCCTGGCTGCGGCTTCCGCGAACGTCGCATACCAAGCGGCATGTCTCTGCTCACACGACGCCAGTTCACCTCTTCGTTGCAATTCTTCCCTGGCGAACCCCCTGATCGTTTCCCGCATGGCAAACCGGGGTTGGTAGGCGAATTCGCCAACAGCTACGAGCAGGTTCTTGTCGGCCAGTGAAATGCAGTCGTCCACGATTGGTTCCACCCCCCGTGGCGACACGCCAGGAGGCTGAATAAATCGTCCTTCGTCAACACCTTCAAGGAGGCTGGTGACATAAAGCGCAGCCTGCGGAAGAAAGCCACCGGTAAAAACAGCCAGTCTGCAGAAGAGTCCCTGATCAGCACGATCGAGAAGGTCGAAGCTCCAGGTGATCGTTTCATGCATTCCTCGCTGGTGGGGTGGCCGATCGAGCGGGCCTCCTTGCAGGACATCGTTCGAACGCGCGAGACGTTCGAGGATCGCCCTGGGGGATAGATGCTTCGTGCGGGCCGCGGCAAGTTCGATTGCAAGCGGTAGACCTTCGAGTTCGCGAGCAATCCGGCCTACTGCCGGGGCATTTTCGGCTGTCAGTCGAAATTCCGGTCTGACTGCGACGGCACGTTCGACGAAAAGCCGCACGGCATCCGACGTGCCCAATGAAACTGGGTCCTTCGCGGAATCTTCAGATGGCGTCGACAACTCTGGAACCTGATGCTCGTGCTCACCCGTCACGTTGAGGGGAATCCTGCTCGTGACGAGGATTTTGACGTTTGGACACGTGGCAAGGATGTCGACCAGGGACGGCGCCGCCTCGAGGAGTTGCTCAAAATTGTCAATCACAAGCAGGCACTGCCGATCTCGAGCGCTTGACCAGTTTTGGCGATGATCGATCGCACCCCGAACGTTGAGTGCACGAGCCAACGTGACCGGTACGAGTGCCGGATCGACGACCGACGCCAGCCGAAGGAATGGAACCCTGTCTTCAAAGTGAGGACGAAGCACGTGGCCGGCTTCCACGGCAAGCCGGGTCTTGCCGATTCCTCCCGGCCCAACGAGCGTGAGCAGCCGGATTGTGGGTTCGGTGAGGCGTTCGACGATGACCGCCACCTGGGAATCTCGGCCGATCAGCGCCGTCATCGGGAAGGGCAGGGGCCCAATGCCCCCGGCTCCATCCGCGTGTGATATCGGGGCTGGTACAAGCCTGAGAGTGCTGGTCATGTGACATTCCGCATCGATTTGAACACATGCTCCGACATGCGGATCATACCAACTTCTCGAACGTCGGGCTGCTCCCGATTCGGCGGACATCGCAACGGGGGCAGTGGCTGGCCCGCTCATGGTTCGGCCGCCAATGATGATTGTCCCGGATGAACGAAGGTGCTTCTCGCCGCCGCCGAGATCACTGCCCGGTTCTCCTGGCCAGGCTCAATGAGGTTCCGGCTCACCTGCTCCTTCATACGGGTGCGCTGACCTGTTCATCTCGACTAAGCTAGGGCTATACAATAGAGACGCGGGCCTTCGGCCGGTATTGAGCCGCCCGTACGTCGACGTCCGACGCTGCATATCCCGCAAAGTGACCAGGAAAGACAACGTACACATGTCGCAGCAGGACCCGAAGAAGCCCCAGTTCCCGCTGATGCGTCCGGATCAGGATCGAAACCGTCAGCAAAACCAGAACAACAAGGGTGGAGGTCAGCCGCCAGAACGCCGCACGCCCAAAATCCCCACGTGGGTGGTGGCATCGCTGATCATTGCCCTCGTCGGTTGGTATATTTGGGAGTTTTTTGGTCCCAGTGACGACGAGAATATTACCGGCGTGACATACACGGCAGTCACGGAACAGATCGCGGCCGGCAATGTCGAACGTGCCACGCTAGGCGAAACCTCGATCGAAGTGGAGCTCCGGGATCTGATCCGATGGGATTCGGAGAACGACCGGGTGGACATGCAGGCTCCTGCTGACAACGCCAACATTACCGAAACCGACCACATTGATGCCACGCTTCCGCAGGGAGTCGACAACCTCACGCTGCTGGCGAATCTCGAAGCGGCGGACATCGTCATCGAAGGCCGTACATCAAGCGGGTCCCTGTGGACCGGTTTGTTGTTCAGTTTCCTGCCGTTTGTCCTCTTCCTCGGTCTCATCATCTTCCTGGGAAGACAAATGGGCCGCGGCCAGCAAAACGTCATGGGCTTCGGACGCAGCAAGGCCCGCCAGAACGATCCAGAGCGGCCGCAGGTCACCTTCGCCGATGTTGCGGGCGAGGACGAGGCCAAGCAGGAACTCATGGAAGTCGTCGACTTCCTTCGCAACCCGGCGAAATACCATGCGCTCGGCGCCCGATTGCCTCGTGGCGTGCTGCTTGTGGGCCCTCCGGGTACCGGTAAAACCTTGACCGCCCGGGCCGTGGCCGGTGAAGCCGGCGTGCCATTCTTCAGCGTTTCCGCTTCAGAATTTGTCGAAATGTTCGTCGGTGTCGGTGCCAGTCGTGTCCGCGACCTGTTCGATAAGGCCAAGGCGGCCGCACCGGCCATTATCTTCGTCGACGAAATGGATGCTGTCGGCCGCCAGCGTTTCGCCGGTCTCGGTGGGTCCAACGATGAGCGGGAACAGACGCTCAATCAACTTCTCGTCGAAATGGACGGGTTCGAGACGAATCAGGAAGTCATCGTCATGGCGGCTACCAACCGCCCCGATGTGCTTGACCCGGCCCTTCTTCGACCAGGACGATTTGATCGCCAGGTCACTGTCGGTCTGCCTGACAAGCGGGGCCGGATTGCGATCCTCGCGATTCACACCCGTGGCATCCCGATCCAGGGTGCGGTCGACCTCGAGCACATCGCGCGTTCCACAACCGGATTCTCTGGCGCTGATCTCAGTAACCTCGTCAATGAAGCGGCCCTGACCGCGGCGCGCCGGAACCGAAAGGAAATCCTCCAGGAGGATTTTGACGAGGCCCTCGACAAGATCTTGTTGGGTGTCGCCCGGAGCGGTCTGATGAATGACCGCGAAAAAGAGGTGGTTGCTTACCACGAAGCGGGTCACGCCATCGTGGCGCACTTTACACCGGGCTCCGACCCGCTGCGCAAGGTCAGTGTCGTGCCGCGTGGCCGCGCCCTTGGCGTGACCGTGCAAATGCCGGATGAAGATCGTTACAACTACAGCCGTACCTATCTCCTGGGCCGGCTCGCCGGCATGCTCGGTGGCCGTGCCGCGGAGATGGTGGTGTACGGTGAAATCACGACCGGCGCCGAGAATGACCTCAAGCAGGCTACCAGCCTGGCCCGCCGCATGGTTGGCCTCTGGGGCATGAGCGAAGATGTCGGGCCGATCTATCTCGGTACGGGCGAGGAGCACGTTTTCCTCGGCCGGGAAATCACCCAGGACAAATCGTTCTCGGACGCCACGTCAGAGCGGCTCGATGCCGCCGTGCGGCAGATTGTGGAGAATGCCCTGCAACAGGCGCTGGCCATTAACCTCAAGTACCGTGACAAGCTCGACGGGCTGGTCGTGGCCCTGATGGAGAAGGAAACCCTGGACGCGCCGCAAGTCCTCGAGATCTTCGGTGTGCCGCCGGTGCTGGAAGACCACGAAGCCGGCATGGTAGTTCGACCGGCTCCGGGCCAGACAGCGCCCGCGTCGCCGAATGGCCTTGGCGAACAAGTCTGACACCTCATCAGTTCCAGTACCCTCTTCGACCGAAACCCCCGCCGGAAGACATTCTTCCGGTGGGGGGTTTTGGCAACCGCCTCACACGATCCCCAACGTTCGATTCATTGAAGCAATGACGTTGGTAGTGGCCACCGCCGGGCTGGCGACGACCAACGCGACCTGGCCGCGCCAAAACGGGTCGACGGACGGATGAATCCAGCTACGATAATTCATGGAACTGGAGAAACAGGGCGGTTGCGTTTTCGCCATGAGGAGCACGGCCGACCGTGACGATCCGGTCACCGGTCGCGGCGTAGCCCAGCCGGCGAATACCACGATCGATCTGGTGTTGCAACTCCTCGATGTTCCCCCCAAGCGGCTCATGGACGGGCACGATGCCATGCCACAGCGAGAGCCGTGCGGCAATTTCGGCTCGATCGGCGAACGCCAGGATCGGCACGCCAGGACGTTGTTGCGATACACGTTCCGCCGTCAGCCCGGAAGCCGTCAGGACAACGACTGCGGTGGCCTTGACGTCCTTGGCCAACGACGCTGCGGCATAGGCAATCGCCGAAGACACGCTGGTTTCGTCGACGGTCTGGCGGTACCCGGAGATCGTCCGCATCGCACGGTGCCAGCTGGGGTCGACTTCGATCGTGCGGGCAATTTGCGCCATTGTCTCGACGGTCTTGACAGGCCACTTCCCGATGGCTGTCTCCCCCGAGAGCATGACTGCGTCGGTACCATCGAGAATCGCGTTGGCGATGTCACTTGCCTCCGCCCTGGTCGGCCTTGGATTCTCGATCATCGACTCGAGCATTTGGGTAGCCGTGATCACCGGCTTTCCTGCCTGGTTGGCAAGGCGGATCAGGCGTTTCTGGACAAGCGGAACCTGTTCGGTACTCAGTTCGACGCCGAGATCGCCCCTGGCCACCATGAGTCCATCGCTCGCGTCCACGATCGCTTCAAGCGATTGGACGGCCTGAGGCTTCTCGATCTTCGCAATGAGCGGCTGGGACCCACCCAACTCCTGAATCCGGCGCCTGGCGTCGATCACGTCGACTGGGGAGCGAACGAAACTCAGGGCAACCATATCGACCCCGAGCTGGACGCCGAAGGCCAGGTCCTCGTTATCCTTGCTGGTCATCGATGGGGCGCTCACGTTCGTGCCCGGCAGGTTGATGCCCTTTTGCGGCTTGACGAGCCCACCGTGAACCACGGTGGCGACAACCTCATCTCCCCAGTCTGTGTCCCGCTCTACGTCGTTCACGAGTAGTTCGATCAACCCGTCATCGATCAGGATGCGGTTGCCCGCCCGGATGTCGTTGGCGAGGTCGCTGTATGAGGTCGAGATGCGTGTCTTGGTACCCCGTACCGGGCTCGTGCAGATGCGAATCACGTCGCCGGTTACGATCTCGAACGGCTGGTCGTTCTTGAGGTCGCCGATCCTGAGTTTTGGGCCCTGAAGGTCCTGGAGGATGGTAGTGGGTCGCTCGAGTCGATCAGCTAGTTCACGTATCCGCCGGTACACAATTTCGTGTCGATCGTGATTACCGTGTGAGAAGTTGAGCCGAAACGTGGTGACGCCGGCTCGAATCATCTGCTCGAGCACCTGCGGATATTCGGATGCAGGACCGACCGTCGCCACGATCCTGGTGAGTGGGAATCGCATGGCATCGGAGTTCATTGCGCACCATCCTGGAAAGAACTGAACGTGGTTGCACCCACAACATTTCACAATTGTGGCACACGTGGGATGGCGAAAATGGCATAGCATTGTTGACGTCGACGAGGCTGCCGTCCAGACCCAATCCGGTCGGCCCGGTCGTCTCGTAGAATGACCAACACAATGCCACGCGCACTCTGGTCCACTTTGGCCTGACCGTTCGGCGCGCTACCGGAAAGTGCACCCTCCACGATGAGTAATGCAGACACCTACACCGCGCGCGGAACAGGAGATGACACCAAGGACACCTCGGATTGGCCGCGTAGTGGAGAGGCGATGGAGGAGGTGCACCCAGTGTTGGTGACAATTACTCCTGACTTGTATCTCAACCGTGAGCTGAGCTGGTTGCAATTCAATCGCCGCGTGCTGGAGGAAGTGACCAGGACAAGCACACCGTTGCTGGAACGGGTCAAGTTCGCGGCAATCTTCGCCGCCAACCTCGACGAGTTCTTCATGATTCGCGTTGCCGGCGTCAAGCGCAAGGTCGTCGCCGGCATCGTCGACGTGGCGGTCGATGGCCGCACGCCGCTCCAGCAACTCACCGAGATTCAGAAACTCACCCAGAAGCTGGTGACGGAACATGCACGTCAGGTGACGACGGATCTCGTTCCGGAGTTGGCGAAGAACGACATCGAAATCGTTCGGTATGATGCACTCGACCGCAAGGAGCAGGCGGCACTCGCCGAGGTGTTCGATCGCGAGATGTACCCCGTCCTGACACCCCAGGCGGTGGACCGGGGACGCCGGTTTCCCCACATTTCGAATGACAGCCTGAACCTGATCGTCGTCCTTAAGAGCGGTGTCAGTGCCCGATTCGCCCGGGTCAAGATACCGGCCACGTTGCCCCGCCTCATCCCGGTCCCTTCGAGTGACAAGGTCAAGACTGGGACCGTCCTGGCCACGCCGGACGCCTGGACGGAAACCGAGACCGTTCGCTACACCTGGATCGAGGAAGTAATTGCCGCCCATCTCGATCGGCTCTTCCCCGGTAGCGAGGTCGTTGCCTCTTATCCATTTCACCTGCTCCGTGACTCCGATGTCGAGCCTGACGAAGACGACGATGACCATGCCAACATGTTGGAGATGATGCGCGAAACCCTGGCCCAGCGGCCGTTTGGCACGGTGGTGCGCCTCGATATCGACGCCTCGATGCCGGCCGCCGTGCGTGACTGGTTGCTCAACCAGATCTACGCGACTGCCAGCGATCTCTACGTCATCGATGGCCCGCTCTGTATCGACAACCTGTTCGAGCTGGTGCGGATCGACCGGCCCGACCTGAAGGATCCTCCGCTCCAGCAGTCTCCAATGTTTCCTCCCGAAGAGTCCGTTCCGCTCGTTGAGGGAACGGACGTGCCGGATATTTTTGCCATCCTCCGCGAGCAGGATATCCTGCTTCACCTGCCGTATCAGTCGTTCAACACGGTCGTCGATTTCATCCGGTCTGCCTCGACCGATGCAAACGTCATCGCGATCAAGCAAACCCTCTACCGGCTGGGCAAGGACTCGCCGCTGATTCCCGCGCTCATAGCGGCGCGTGATGACGATACGCAGGTCGCCGTGCTGGTTGAGTTGAAGGCGCGCTTCGATGAGGAAAACAACATCTCCTGGGCGCAAACGCTCGAAAGGGCCGGAGTCCATGTCGCCTACGGCCTCCCGGGATTAAAGACCCATTGCAAGTTGACACTGGTCGTCCGCCGCGAAGAGCACGGGCTCCGGCGGTACGTTCATGTGTCGACCGGAAACTACAACGCCAACACCGCCCGCATCTACGAAGACATCGGCATCCTCACTTCCCGTGAGGACATAGCCTCCGACGTAACCCAATTGTTCAATGTGTTGACCGGCTTTGCGCCCCATGTTGAATATGGATCGCTCTGGGTCGCGCCCGATGCCGTGCGTCGTAAATTCATCGACGCCGTGCTCGAGGAGATGCGCGTCCATCGGGAGCATGGCAACGGACACATGATCCTCAAAATGAATTCCCTGGTTGATCGCGAGGCGATCCGTGCGCTGTACACAGCGGCGCAGGCCGGAGTGAAAATCGATCTGATCATCCGGGGCATATGCTGCTTGCGGCCTGGAGTCGCCGGCAACAGTGAGTCGATTCGGGTCATCAGCCTGGTCGGTCGCTTCCTCGAGCACAGCCGCGTGTACTACTTCCACAACAATGGCGCGGCCAGGGTCTACATCGGCAGTGCCGATGTCATGGAGCGCAATTTCGATCGGCGCGTCGAGGTTGTTGCACCGGTCCAATCACCGCAACTTATCGACCACCTGCGCGACGTGGTTCTCGACGCTTACCTGCGGGACACGGTCAATGCACGCGAACTCCAGGCCGACGGTTCCTACACGAACCGTGTTCCGACTGAAAGCGAGGACCCATTCGACGCCCAGATGTTTTTCGCCGGTTTTTACCGCCAGGGATCCCCCGTGGGAGACACGGACACTCCGGATCCCGTTGATAGACCCTGATCGGCCCTATCCGACCCGGAGGTTGTCGATGGCGTCTCGGTCCCAGTCAATCCCGATCCCGGGCCACGATGGTGCAATGGCGTGGCCATCCACGATCTCGATGCCGGACCGCGTGAGTGAACGCAATTGCGGAATGTGCTCGACATAGAGGGCATTCGGTATCGCCGCCGCCAGGCTCACGTGGAGTTCCATGAGGAAATGCGGGGCCACCCGGACGTTGAATGCTTCGGCCAGATGAGCCGTCTTGAGCCACGGCGTGATTCCGCCGATCCGGGCGACATCGACCTGCACGACTCCGCAGGCTCCTGATGCTAGGTACTCCCGGAAATGACTCACAGCGTACAGGCTTTCGCCCACGGCGAGCGGGATGTTGGTCGAGGCGGCGAGATGCCGGTGACCGGAGATGTCTTCGGCCGGCAGTGGTTCCTCGAACCAGAACAGGTCCAGATTGGCGAACAATGCGGCCCGCCGCCGGGCCTCGGCGGCCGTGAACGATTGATTCGCATCGACCATCAGGTGGGTTCGGGGGCCGATCGCGTTGCGAACCGCACGCAACCGCTCGGCGTCCTCGTGCGCATCCGGTTTCCCGACCTTGATCTTGACGCCGGGCCAACCCGCGGCGGTTGAAGCCGTCGCTCCCGCCACCAGCTCATCCTGGGACAGTTGGAGCCACCCGCCCTCGGTGTCATATAACGGCACCCGGTCTCGAAACCCGCCCGCCTCGATCCAGAGCGGTTGTCCGGCACGGCGGCACCGCAGGTCCCACAACGCGGTGTCGATTGCCGCCAAGGCCAGGCTGGTGATCGCGCCGACGGCGGTGCCGTGGGTGAGCCAGAACAATTTGCCCCAGAGCCGCTCGATCTGCCGGGCATCTTCGCCCAGAAGATGGGGTAGCAGGTCTTCGCGCAGCATGGCAAGTATGGCCCGTCCCCCGGTCCCGATTGTATACGAATACCCGAGCCCCTCGAACCCGTCGTCAGTCGTGAGCAGGACGAAGATCGTCTCCTGCTTAACGAACGACTGGACCGCGTCAGTTCGCACCACTTCCGGCACCAGGTCAACCAGGAATGCCTCGGCATGCATGATGTTCATTCGATCGTTCTCTTCCTCTGGCCAGTCGACGTGAGGTCTGGCGTTGATTGTATACAGGTCTGCCCGTATACGGGAAACTGCTCTGATCGACCCACGTCTGGCAGGCAGGGGCACAATGACCGTTAACCGCGAGCAGAAATTCCGGGACGCACGGTTCGGAATGTTCATCCATTGGGGACCATACAGTTTGCGAGGGGTCGAGGCATCCTGGCCACTGGTTCAGGGCACAATCCCTTGGGACGAATACGAAGACCTGGCGAACGACCTAAATCCCATGCTTTACGACCCAGTCGCGTGGGCCGCCCTGGCGAAGCGGGCTGGCGTGCGCTTCGCCATCCTGACCAGCAAACATCACGATGGCTATGCCTTGTTCGATACCAGACTGGACAGCTACGCCGCGCCGCACATGGCGGCCGGCCGCGATCTCCTTCGTCCCTACATGGATTCCTTCCGCGACGCCGATATTCTCGTCGGCTTCTATCTCTCCCTGTGCGATTGGCATTTTCCTGACTACCTCGCGGGCACGATCAGTACGTATCCGCGCCACCGGGGGCCGCCTCAAGGCCAGACGCCCGGCGCACCCGAATCGATTGCCGGCGATCCGGGCCGGTGGTAACGCTACGTCGAGTTCATGCATGGACAGATGCGGGAGCTCTGCACCCACTATGGTGAAATCGACCTGCTCTGGTTCGATGGGCAGTGGGAACATACCGCCGAGGAG
>JALZMD010000399.1 GCA_030858375.1 Chloroflexota bacterium | reverse complement strand
GGGGCAGGACTTGTGTGTCTACCGATACGGGGAGTTTCGTCGTGTCATCTTCACCGGTCATCCAGATTACGCCCGTGGGCGAACGGCAGTTGTCGCCGCCCAGATTGCCACTCAACGGCAAACGCTTCTTCATCTGGACCATTGGCTGCCAAATGAACGAAGCCGATAGCGCCAAGGTCGCGGCTATGCTTCAGGAGGTCGGCTACCAACCGACCACCGATGAGAACGAGGCCGACATCGTCGTGCTCAACTCGTGCGTGGTACGCCAGGCCGCCGAGGATCGCGTCGCCGGCAAGCTTAACAATCTCGCTCGCCTCAAGCGCCAGAAACCGGATATGCCCCTCGTCCTGACCGGGTGCATGGTCACCAAACAGCAGGAAAAGCTCAAGGAACAGTTCCCGCATGTGGATCTCTTTTTCGATCCATCGGAATTCGAAAAGTTGCAGGAAGTCGTGCCCGAGCTCGCCATGCTCGACGACGACCTCGACGCCCTGCCTCACTATTACCTGCCGCAGACCGATACCGGCGCGAACGGAGTCACCGCCTACGTCCCGATCATTTACGGCTGCAATTTCCTGTGCTCCTACTGCATCGTTCCCTACCGTCGCGGCAAGGAAACCAGCCGACCCTTCGATGACATCGTGACCGAGGTCACGCGAATTGTCGCCAACGGCGTGCGTGAAGTCACGCTGCTGGGGCAAACCGTGAATGCCTACGGGCACGACCTGCCGGGCAACCCGTCGCTCGCCGCCTTGCTTCGTGCCGTCGATGCGATTCCGGGGCTCGATCGCCTGCGCTTCCTCACTTCGCATCCCAAGTACATGTCGGACGAGATCATCGACGCTATCGCCGAACTCGACTCGGCGTGCGAGCACATGAACCTGCCTGTTCAGGCCGGCGACAATGAGGTGCTCCGGCGCATGCGGCGCACCTATACCCGGGATGGGTGGATGGAGCGTATTGCCTACACTCGCTCCCAGATGCCCGAAGTCACGATCGCGACCGATATCATCGTCGGGTTTCCTGGGGAAACCGAACAACAATTCATGCAGACGTACGACATGCTCGAGCAAACGCGGTGCGACAAGGTGCATCTCGCGATGTATTCGCCCCGGCCTGGGACACTCTCCGCGCGGTGGGACGACGATGTTCCCCGGGAGGAGAAATTCCGGCGCCATCAGGCGCTCGAACACCTGCAGGAACGCGTTTGCACCGAGCTGAATGCCACGCGGCTCGGCAAGACGTATGAGGTCCTCGTCGAAGGTCGATCGAAAGGTCGATGGACGGGTCGGTCGCGAGGCAACACCCTGATCCACTTCGACAGCAACCAGGAATTGGCGGGGAAGCTCGTCGATGTCCGGATCACCAAAACTTCTCCCTGGTACCTCATGGGCGAGCCGGTTGCGGCGCCGCGCTGACTTGACTGTCCGGACCATAACGGCATACATCAAGCGGATCAACTATCGGAAGGGAATCCATTTTGGCGACCAAAACCAAGGGAAAATCAACGAAACGCCAGATGATCGCCGAGGCGCAAACAGCGGCGGCCGAAGGACGATGGGAAGAATCCCTGGCGATCAACGACCGGATCATCGAGCGCTTCCCCCGTGAAGCCGAAGCCCTCAACCGGAAAGGTCGCGCCCACATCGAGTTGCGGCAACTGGGTTCGGCGCGGGATGCCTACGCCGAGGCGCTGAAGGCCGACCCGGCCAACATGATCGCGCGTCGCAATCTGCAGCGACTGGAAATGCTCTACAACCGCGCCGACGGCACCCTTGAGGGTGCTGAGACAGCCCACACCATCCTGCCGAAAGCCAACACGTTCATCGAGGAAGTCGGCAAAACCTGGGTCGACGAACTGGCCAATCCGGCCGATCTCTCGCACCTTGCCGAGGTTTCACCGGGCGAGCAACTGCAAATCGTTGTCGAAGACGGCAAGGTCTTCCTGGTGAGCGATGATGGCCTTCGTCTCGGCGAAGTTGGGGCGCCGATCGGCCAGCGCATGGCTGATCTGATGGAGGGTGGCAATCGCTACGAAGCCTATGCGCTTGGTATCTCGAGCCAGAGCCTTCGTGTCATCATCCGGGAAATGTACAAGGATCCAGTCCAGGTCACCAAGCTCTCTTTCCCCGAACAGGTGCGCAAAACCCAGGAACTCATGCGGGAACGGGAACTGCTGTTCCAGCGCGAGGAGGGCGACTTCCTGTTCGGCGACGATGACGACGGGGACACAGACGACGACGGCGCGAGCCCGACCCTCGAAGCCGATGCGGACGACGATGACGAGGCCGAGCCAGACGCCAGAGAGTACGTCGACGATTCCGTCAACTCCGACGATAACGAAGAACGCGACGCCATGTAACGCACCGGTGATGTTCCAGCACCCAATGGCGCATTACCGTCAGGTGCAGGGCTCGATTCGGCGGAATGCTTAATGAACGCGTTGTGCGTGCCAGGCCCTAGCTGATATCAGGGCTGACTAAGAGCTTGCGCCAATAGGTGAACCGCCGGTGGTGGGAAACGGGCACGGGATGCTCGATCATACGGGTTGGGTTGCCGCCGTTCCGGATGAGGAGGTTCCCCGTGCCCGCGATCCCATCATCCAACATCGACCCTGTCGGGGACCAGGTCCAGGCGCTCCTGCCGCCGCCTGCCGACAGCCATCCGCGCGGCTGCCACCGGCCCCGCATCGCGGATCGGGTCGTCTTCGCCACGCTCGTCCAGGTCCTCGTCTTCGGCTGCGCCTAGTGGCGGATCGCTGCCGGGGTCAGGGAGCGCCTGGCCGCCATCGTCGCGGCCGCCGATGACCGGATGATCGGCC
>JALZMD010000180.1 GCA_030858375.1 Chloroflexota bacterium | reverse complement strand
ATCGACTCATCCTCAATCGTCCATTCCCCGGGCACGTCGAGCGTGAATCCGAAGGACGGGCTGGTGAAGACGTTGCCATCGAGGCCTGAATCGCCACTGGGTTCCGCCCTTGGCTCATCAGCCGGGGTGCCCTCTGGTGGTGTTGATTGACCCTCGAAATCAGGCAGGGCGGGCTCGGCCGGTTCCACCGGATCGGCGCTTTCCGGCATCTCGATCGCGTTGGTGATCTCGAGGACTGACGCGATGTGCTCTTCGTAAAGGTCGGGAGTGGTCGAAGCCAGGATTTCCAACGTGGTTTCGCCCGGGATCAGGGACCGGCACTCGATGTAATCGACGAGATCGACATAGCCGTCGTCCTCGCTGCCATAGGCGAACGTGAAGACCCCGTAAGCGAAGCCGTCGCCGCTCCCGGCGACCGCTTCGCCATCGGCATCGACCACTGGTGTCCAGTCCTCCACATTCGGGTCTTCCGTGCCGAAGTAGGCGTCCTCACCCGCCAGGCAGGTCTCCGGATCGCCGCCGTAGAAGGTGCCCGAGAGAATGGACAGACCGCCCGTGCTGCTGGTCAGCCGCAATTCGTTGAAGTCACCCGAACCCGAGGTTTCGGTGGCCTCCCAGGCTTCGTCCCAGGTCACGGTGAAACCGTGGTCCGGGCTGGTGTAGGTGGTGCCGTCGATACCACCCGTGCCTGGTTCCTCGGTCGGATCGGCGGGGTCGGCCGCTGGGGTGGCAACTTCGCCGCTGAGGACCGGTGTGCCGTTGAGCGTGATCCCGTCCTGGGCCGCCGCCAGTGCCGCGCCGTAGTCCGCTTCGCGGGCACGCAGCGCCACGACAACCACGGCGCCATCGACCGTTTGCGCTTCCAGCAGCAGGTGGTCGCGTCCAGTCGACAGCTCGACGGTGGGGACGTCACCATCGCGGTCATCGTTGATGATTTCGAATTCGTCGGTGCCGGCCGTGACGAGCGATATCATCTCGTCAAGGAACTCGTCCGCGGCCGCCTCGTCCACCTGGCCTGCGATCTGGACGCGCCCATCATTGTTGGAAAGAACCATCGAATCGACGCCGCCAGCGTCGGAGGTCGTCTCTCGTTCACGTTCTGCCCACTGCTCGTTCCACTCCACTACGTAGCCAAACTGCGGGCTTTCGTAGTCGCCGCCCTCAGCCTGACCGGCGGCGGTTGCGGGCAGGATTCCCGCCGAACCGAGGAGGGGCATCATGGCGACCAGCAGGGCGAGCAGGCCACCGGTTATTCCGTCGAATCGCGGGCGCATCGGCATTCCTTCTTTCGTCACCGCCAGGGATGGCAACGAACCCGGCGCGAACATCAACAGTCGGATCGATATTCCCATTGTACGCGGCTCGTTCACGCCTGTTCCGACGATGTGAGACAGTCCATGGTCGTTCCCACCGGCCAAGTCCGTCATCCAGTGTTGAGCGCGATCGGTAGCATTGGCAGCTCTCCAGCGAGCAACGGCGCGAGGAGCCCGGCGAGTCCCTCCGGAAAGAAGATCTCGTCTGATACCTCGATCTCCGCCAGTGGCCACCAATGGTGGTGTTGGTAGACCTCCCGCTCGTGAGGGAGTTGGTTTGCCGGGCTGATGGTCGCGTCGTGGACACGGACAAGGTAGTAGCGCTCGCTGCTCCGGACCGGCTCGCCGAAGAGCATGTCATGCTTTTTGCGGGACCAGACCCATGGTCCCAATGGCACGCCCTCGATCCCGGTTTCTTCCCACAGCTCTCTGCGCGCTGAGTCTTCCCACGTCTCCCCGGGTTCGACCCCGCCGCCGGGACTCACCCAATACCGGCGAGGTCCGCGATCGGCCGTAACGGCCGGACCCTGGTCTTCATGGCAAAACAGGAAAATCTCATCGGGCTCATTGATGAGGATCAATCGTGACGACTCACGGGTCTTCACGACGGGTCACCCATTGCGCTTCACGCCGCTGCGGCGCACAGCAGTCAGCGCCATGGCCAGCATGACGATGCCCAGGACAACGGCGATCGCCGTGATCCACCAGTTCTCCTCGTAGATGCTCCATGCGATCAGCGCGATGTTGAGCAGGGATCCTGTCCCCATCGCCGCGAAAAAGGTGCGGGCCTGGCTCTGCACCGGTGGGGCCGCCTGGTTACGATCGTCGTTCATGCGATTCACCCCGGTCTGCGAAAAACGAAAGAGCAGCCGGCACCCGGGCTCGTGACTCTTTCCATCATCGCGCACAATGCCACGAATCGCCGT
>JALZMD010000174.1 GCA_030858375.1 Chloroflexota bacterium | reverse complement strand
AGCTTATCCGCCGATCCGTCGACGAAGCGAAGGCGGTCGGTGGCCGCCTCGCCTCCGGTGCCGGCACCGACCACCTCACGCCGTCAGCCGATCTCACGATCGACCAGGTCATCGCCGCTTACGAAGACCAGTGCGGTTACGTCGAAGGCGTCGGTGGACGCATCATCCTCATGGCCAGCCGGGCACTGGCGGCTTGTGCCAGGAACCCCGACGACTATGCCACCGTCTACGACCGCATCCTCTCCCAGGTCAGGGAGCCGGTGATCATCCACTGGCTCGGCGACATGTTCGATCCCGCCCTGGCCGGCTACTGGGGGAGCGAGGATCTCGACGCGGCGATGGACACCGCGGTCGATGTGATCGCCCGCAACGCCGCCAACATCGATGGCGTCAAGGTCTCCCTGCTCGATGACCAGCGCGAGATCGACATGCGCCGCCGCCTGCCCGAAGGGGTCAGGATGTACACCGGCGACGATTTCAACTACCCGAGCCTGATCCGGGGCGACGAGCAGGGCTATTCCGACGCTTTACTCGGGATCTTCGACGCGATTGCGCCGGTCGCGGGCGCCGCATTCGCCGCGCTCGACGCCGGTGACCTCGACCGCTACGACGAATTGCTCAGCCCAACCGTGCCGCTCTCGCGCCACATTTTCAAGGCGCCAACCCGCTTCTACAAAACCGGCGTGGTCTTCCTCGCCTGGCTCAACGGCCACCAGGATCACTTCCGGATGGTGAACGGGCAGGAGAGTTGCCGCTCCGTTGTTCACCTCTCCGAGTTGTTCCGGCTGGCGGACAATGCCGGTCTCTTCACCGACATCGAGCAGGTCACGGCCCGGATGTGTTCCTTCCTCAACGTGGCGGGCGTGCCGCAATGACGGACGGAATCAGCGGCGATCTTTCCCGGCTCAGCCTCAACCAGAAAACGGTCGAGCAATGGGACATGCGCCAGGCGATCGACGGCTGCGTACGCCACGAGATTCCCTGGATCGCGCTCTGGCGTGACAAGATCGAGGGCATCGGACTCGACGAGACGACACGGCTGCTCCGCGACTCTGGCTTGAAGGTCTCCAGCCTCTGCCGGGGCGGCTTCTTCGCGGCCCCCACCGCGGACGAGCGCGCGGCGGCAATCGAGGACAACCGCAAGGCGATTCACGAGGCGGCCACGGTTGGCACCGACGTGCTGGTCATGGTCAACGGCGGCATGAACGGTTGCCGCATCCAGGAAGCGCGGGCGATGGTGCGGGATGGCATCGCGGAAATCCTCCCCTACGCCGAGGAACGCGGCGTGAAGATTGGCATCGAGCCGCTGCATCCGGCGTTCGCCGCCGACCGTGCCGTCACCGCCTCGCTGGAGGAAGCGAACGACCTCGCCGAGCACTTCAGCTCACCGTGGGTCGGGGTGGTGATCGATATCTACCATGTCTGGTGGGATGCCTACGTCCAGCGCGAAATCAAGCGGGCCAGGCCGCACACGTTCGGATTCCACGTGAACGACTGGCTCGTGCCGAACACCAATGTCCTGGTCGGGCGCGGAATGATGGGGGATGGCGTGGTCGACAATCGCGAGCTGCGCGGTTGGGTCGACGCCGAGGGCTACGACGGACCGGTCGAGGTTGAGATCTTCAATGAGGAGGTCTGGTCCCGCGACGGCGACGCTGTTCTCGACCAGATGAAGGAACGCTACCTGGCCCACGTCGTGTGAGTTAGAGGCATTCGAACACCGTCATTCTTCGCTTCGCAAGCTCCGCCAAGAATTCTCCGGCGAAGCCGGTAAAACGTCATTCCGTCGGCAGCGCTAGCGACCAGAGGAATCTCTAGAGGAGATCCAAACACCGACGAAACCTTTGTACGATGGAACATCATTCGCTGCGGCGAAGAGATTCCTCCATTCGCCTGCGGCTCATTGCGGAATGACGTTCAAGCGCTTCGCGCGGTATCCAGCGGGGCCGACCCTTCGCAAACGCTCAATAGTCGGTCCAGATCGATGTGCTTGTTGCTTCATGAAAAGCGTGCGGCTGCAGAGCTTGCTTCGCCCGCGCTGACAGACGACAGTTCAACGTGGACAAACCACTCAGAGTGACGGGAGTCGGGAGGCGACAGGAAGGAAGGACTCTGCCTGGTCCGTCCAAAGCCGACGCTAGCTCACCGCCTGGAGCTTGATCATCGGTTTGTAGGCGTTGCTGTGCTCCTCGACCACGTCGAAGATGCCGTTCTTGCGATCCTCGACGACGGCGTGGATTTCCTTCGTCAGCTCATCGAGCATGTCCGCCTCGAGCACGGTTTTGACGATCTTGCCTTTGCGGAAAATCACGCCCTTGCCGGCGCCCGAGGCGAGCCCGACATCGGCGTCCTTGGCCTCGCCGGGGCCATTGACGATGCAGCCCATGACCGCGACGCGGATCGGCTCATCGATCTTCTCAAGCACCTTGTCGACGTTGTTCGCCAGGGTGAAGAGATCGACCTCGACCCGGCCGCAGGTCGGGCAGGCGATCATCGTCGCACCCTTTTGCCGCAGTTCGAGGCTCTTGAGGATCTCGTAGCCGACGAAGACTTCCTCGGTCGGGTTGGTGGTCAGCGAGACGCGGATCGTGTCGCCGATCCCGAGCGCCAACAGGGTTCCAATCCCGACCGCCGAGCGAACGCTGCCCGCCCGCGGGGTGCCGGCCTCGGTCACACCGAGGTGGAGCGGATAGTCGTTGGGGAGCCGCGCAAACCGCTGGTACGCTTCCAGCAACACCGGTACTTCAAACGCCTTGAGACTGACCTTGGTATCGTAGAAGTCGAGGTCTTCAAGAATCTTGATGTGCCCAAGCGCCGAGCGCACCAGCCACTCCGCCCGGAGCTGGATTTGAGAAGCGCCTTCCTGCGCCATCTCGTCCACGAACTCCTCGGTCATCGGCGCGACCGACCCGAAGTTGACGCCGATCCGGATCGGCGTGCCCCGCTCCTTGGCCTTTGTCACGACCTGCCGGACGTGCTCTTCCTTACGGATGTTGCCAGGGTTCAGCCGCAAGCCGTGAATCCCGGCGTCGAGCGCCTTGAGGGCCAGCGTGTACTCGAAGTGGATGTCGGCGATCAGAGGAACCGGGGAATGGGGGATGATGTCGGGGAGCGCGGCAGCCGCCTTGCGGTCGGGCACGGCGATCCGCACGATTTCGCACCCGGCATCGGCGAGTTCCTGGACTTGGGCGAGGACGGCCTTCGGGTCACGCGTATCGGCGGTCGCCATTGATTGCACACGGATCGGGTAGTCGCCGCCGAGGGCGACGTCGCCGACGTTGAGCACGCGAGTCTTGCGTCTGGGAGCGACGAGTGACATGGGTGGGTTCGTCCTTTGGTTGGACCGCGTTCAGGGTGGGGGAGGGCGGTCCGAAGCGTGACGGAATGCTCTGTCTATGGTACGACGCGGCCGCCATGTGTGCAGGATTTCACAGGCCAGATGGGTAGCGCTTCGAAAAGCGTTAACCATTGGCTACTGCGGCAACCCACTTCGTACTGGCCGGTCAACGGAGCCTGGGCTGAGCGTAAGCGAAGGCTACCAGCCACCGCGAGGGAGCGCACAAATACGTCCGTACGGACCTGCCCAGCCCCCTGTGTCCGGCTAGTCGGGGTTCGCTACGGAAAGATCGAGCGGCCATCGACGAGGCGCGAGACATCGCCGAAGGCCACGAAGAACATCAACCCGAGCAACACGACCATGCCCGCGAGGTGAACCAGCCCTTCCTTCTCCGGCGAGATCCGGCGACCGCCCCGCAGAACTTCGATCAGCACGAACAGGAGCCGCCCGCCGTCGAGCGCTGGCAGCGGGAGCAGGTTCAACACGCCCAGTCCGAGCGAAATGGCGATCATGATCGTTGCCAGCGTGACCCATGCCGGCAGTGCGGAATTCGACAGCGACTCGGATGTGAGTTGTCCCATCCCGACCGGGCCGATGATCTGGTCACGGTCGACGCCCTCGGTGACCATCGTCCTCAATCCATCGAAGGTGGCGGAGGTCATCCACCAGAACTGGCCCCAGCCTTTCTGGACCACGTCCGTCGCGGGCACGGAGTTGTAGACCCGACCGACCACACCATCCACGCCAATCGCTTCATAGGGATTGGAAACGCTGGCATTCACACCTATCGCATCAGCCGGATTCTGCTCGTCTT
>JALZMD010000383.1 GCA_030858375.1 Chloroflexota bacterium | reverse complement strand
GTGACCAGCGTCGGGTGGGCCGCCTGCCCCATGTGACCGAGCCGCACCAGTTTCCCGGACAACTCGCCGTATCCTCCGGCGATCATCACGCCATAACGCGAACGCATCGTGTCGATGATCGTCCGGTCGGTGAGCCCCTCGGGGACCGTGACCGCCGTGCAACCGGCGGTAGCGATATCTTCGGATTCCGCCCAAAGTTCGAGTCCGAGTGCCTTGACTGCGGCCCGGGCGGCCCGGGCGCTCGACTGGTGGCGAGCGACGAACGTCTCCATACCTTCGCGAAGCGCCTGTTCAAGCACCGATTCGAGCGCGTAAATATCGGTAACTGAGGGTGTGTACGGAAATCGCCGCTGTTCGATCCAGGTTGCTTTCCAGTCGAGAATCGAGAGGAACGAGGCCCGGAGGGGGTCTGAGCGGGCCTCCATGGCCGCCCACGCGGTCGGGCTCACGGACATGAGTGAGAGCCCCGGAATGCCACCGAGGCACTTCTGCGGGCCAGCCACGGCCACATCCATCGCCCAATCCTCGGGACTGAGCAGTTCGCTCCCCAGGCCGGAGACGGTGTCCACAATGGTAATGACGCCGAATTCGCGGGCGATCCGGCAAATCTCGCGCACTGGATTGACCGTACCGGACGGTGTTTCGGAGTGCACGACGGTGAGGTACTTGATTCCAGGGATGGTGGTGAGCACCCGACGGACGTCGTCCGGGTCGACCGCCGCATTGTAGGGAACCGAGAGCTCGACGGGGTCGCCGCCATATTTGCGTATGAAGTCTTCCATCCACTTGCCGAAGACACCGGAGACGACGTTGAGGACCTTGTCACCAGGCGACACGAGCGAGGCAATCGCCGCCTCGAGCCCGAGGATCGCTTCGGCCTGCATGATGACGACATCGTAGTCAGTCCGGAACACCTGTTTCAGCAGGTCGGTCGTGTGGCTGAAGACCTCGATGAAGGCCGGGTCGTAGTGGTAGAGGACCGGTCGTTGCATCGACCGGAGTGTTTCCGCAGTCACGTCCACGGGGCCGGAGGCCATGTTGAAACGCGGCCATACGGTCATGAAGAGCGCCTTTCTAGATCCGGGCTAGCGCGGAAACAGCTCGTCAAGTAGATCGCGCACACCGTCCGCATCGCCGATCGCGGTGACCTCGATGGAACCGTCGATGATCGCCGCCTGCGCCGCCTCGACCTCAGCGATGGTTTCGGCGTTGGCGGTGTCCGTCATGTCCAGGAGCCGCACACCATCGTTTGCGAGACTCATCGTGTAGACCTCGCCGAAGGCGCCTTCACCAAGCTGCTGGATGAGCTGCGTGTAGGCGGGGCGGTAGTCGAACAGGACCGAGGTCAGCAGATGCTCCCCGGCATCAGATCCCGATTTGTCGCCGATGACGTCGATGAACCGGACCGGGGGCCCGTTTGGCTCTACATTCTGGTTGTGCTCGTTGATGGCCTGGATCATCCCGAAGGAGGCGCCGTCACCCATACCGAAAACGATATCGGCGCCAGCCGCGATGACGGATTCGGTCACCCGCTTGGCGTTGGGAGCATCGTCGTAGGCCGCCTCCCCGATCACCTGGTAGAGCAGCGTCGCCTCGGGGTTGACCGAGTGCAGCCCCTCGGCGAAGCCGGCGGTCATGTAATTCCAGGTCGGAGGCTCGCCACTGACGACCACGGCCACGGTCCCGGTAGACGTCTCCAG
The DNA here is from genome assembly GCA_030858375.1 of Chloroflexota bacterium. Lineage (GTDB taxonomy): Bacteria > Chloroflexota > Chloroflexia > Thermomicrobiales > UBA6265 > JACCYX01. The sequence continues at coordinate 2,441 of JALZMD010000383.1, read as the reverse complement.
CCCGGCCACGATACCAGCGAGGTAGGCGGCTTCCTGGGCTTGAGTTTCAATATCGGCGACCAGATTTGGCTCCACTGCGCCGGGATTCTCGATGACGACGACCGGAACGCCGGACGACCGCGCAAACTCCGGGCAGACAGCCTGGTATCCGGACGCATGGCAAACGATCAACTCGACCCCATCGTCAGCCAGGTCATTCAAGACGGGCGTGATGTCGTCATAGCCAGCGTTCTCGACGACCTCCACCTCGATATCGAGTGACTCGCCGACCGCAACGAGGTGGTCGACACCCTGTTGGTCCCAACCCTGGTTGGTGCGGCTGGCAGGCGTGACAATCGCCACCTTTTCGATTCCGCCATCCTGGGCGGTCACGGGCTGACCGGATCCAATGCTGGCAACGCTGACCAGCACGGCCAGGAGAAAGGCCAACGGCAAGCCAACCGGGGAATCTTCGTACGATCGGATTGGCAACATGCGGGGATACCTTTACGAATGTCCTGCTCTGCAATTAAAGGGCGGTCACCAGAATACCCAGCAATATCCACCATGGACAATCCTACGAGGTTGCGGGGCGCTTGCCTACCGCGACTCCGCGATCCCGGTCCAGGGTTTACCGAGCGCCCGCGGCATCCGCGCCCCGCGCCCGAACGCGACGAGGGCAAGGACGATGCCGGCGTACGGGAGCATGTTCAGGAACTCCGTCCGCACATCGACCCCCGCGATCTGGAGACCGGTATCGAGTCCGGTCAGCAAGCCGAAGATCAGGGTCAGGCCAAGTACCCGGAGGGGAGACCAGCGTCCGAGGATGGCAAGGGCCACGGCGAGGAATCCGGCGCCAGCCGTGATGCCCGGACTGAAAAAGCCGAGTTCCACGACCGAGAGCGAAGCACCCGCCAAACCGCTGAAAAGGCCGCCGATGGCAGCAGCGGCGATCCGGACCCGGACGACGCTTCCGCCGACCGCCTCGAGACCGAGCGGAAACTCGCCCGCGGCCCTGATCCTGAGCCCCAACCGGCTTCGCGTGACGAGAAGATGCGCGGCAAGAACGAGGGACCAGCTCACGTAGATGAACCAGCGCTGATCGGCGAGCGCCGGACCGATTACCGGTAGCCAGTCGAGCATACCTTCAAAGGGCCGGCCGAGGCCCACGGCAAGCAGCGGCTGGTCGGATCCATAGATTTCCCGAAACACAAACGCCGAGCCGCCAGCGCCCGCCAGTGTCATACCCAATCCGAGCACCACTTGATCGGCCCTGCCGACCGTCGCGAGCGCTCCAAACGTCAAGCCAATCAAGATGCCCAGCATACCCCCGCCGAGCAGGCCGAATGCGCCCGAGTTCGTTTCGAGGGTCAGCCAGAACGCGGCCAGGGAGGAGATCAGCATGACGCCTTCGATCCCGAGATTGAGAAGACCGGACCGCTCGGAAATGGCCTCGCCGACCGCCGCTAGCAGGAGCGGGGTCGAGCTCAGGATCGCGGCGGACACCAGGGCGGTGAGCACGGCCTCCACGTTCATGACGACGTGCTGGTCGTGCGTACCCACGGCCGCCAATGAAGTACGGCGAAAACGATCAGCAGGATCCCTTCAAACAGCGAGAAGAACGACGGAGCAATCCCGGCCGCTCTCGGCATAACGTCCGCACCATAGGCCAATACGCCCAGGAACAGCGCCGCGGGCAGGAGTGCGTATGGGTTGCGCCGGGCCAGGAAAACGAGGGCGAAGGCGCTCAAACCGTACTCCGGATTCCACTCCGCCTGGAACGTGCCCTTCGTCGACAACACGTCGTTCGCGCCAGCCACACCCGCGAGTGCGCCGCTGACCAACATCGCGACGAGCACGATTACGGCAACCGGAATCATGGCGTGCCGGGCGGCGCGAGGGTTCTCGCCAACGGCCCGGAGCTCGAACCCGGACACGGATTTCTGCAGCCAGATGGTGACGGCGAGCCAAAGGATCAGCGTGAGGACCAGACCAACGTGAATCCGGGTGTCGCCCAGTGTCACGAAGCGAAGTTCCCGCGGAATCATCGGTGTCTGGGGCGCGACCAGTGACTCGTCGCGGAATGGCCCCTTGACCAGCCAAGCGGTCAGTGACATGGCCAGGTAATTGAACATGATCGTGGTCACGATTTCGCTGATGCCCCACCGCATCCGCAGGAGGGCCGGGATCACGATCCACGCCACGCCACCGAGGGCGCCCACCGCGATGGCGACGAGCCACATCACAGGCCGTCCGGCGGCATCCAGCCAACTCCCGATGAGCGCGGCTGAGAACGCGCCGACCAGCACCTGGCCATCAATACCGATGTTCCAGAGTCCGGCGCGAGCCGCAACCAGCACGGCCGAACCGGCGATCAGCAATGGAACCGCGCGAACGACCACCTCCTGCAAACCGGTGGGCCGGAGCAAGGTTCGCTGCACCAGCTCACTGGCGGCGGCAAC
>JALZMD010000382.1 GCA_030858375.1 Chloroflexota bacterium | reverse complement strand
CGCCGGGTGCGGGACGACTACGGTGGCGAACTGCCCTGCGACGACGAGGTGCTGCAATCAATGCCGGGCATCGGCCCCAAGTGCTCGCATCTCGTGCTGGGCGTGGCCTGCGGCCAGGCCCGAATCAGCGTCGATGTCCATGTCGACCGCGTGACCAACCGCTGGGGATACGTGGTGGCAAGCACCCCTGAAAAGACGATGGTCGCACTGGAAGCGACATTGCCCGAATGCCATCATATCGAGATCAACCGGTTGCTGGTTCCGTTCGGCAAGCACATTTGCACCGGGGTCAGGCCCAAATGCTCGACCTGTCCGGTGCTCGACATGTGCCGGCAGGTGGGCGTCACGAGTCACCGCTGACCGGCGCTGGACCAGTACGCAGGGTCGACATCAACTACGGGTGCATGTAAAGTCAACGCAACAAGGAACGAGTGCGGTTCCCAGCCGTGGGCAGCCAGTTCGCGAGCCCGGACAATCAGGTCCGGCGCGGTCTCCCGGCTTTCCATCGCCCGAGCGTTCCAAATCCCGAAGAATGAAGATCGAATACCGGAAGAAGACTTCTGTCGCCAAGAGCGCAGGGGATACATGGAGTTATGTCGAAGATGGAGTTGAGTGGTTGGCGTCAAGAATGGTTCGGGAACATCCGGGCCGATGTGTTGGCGGGGCTCGTGGTCGCCCTCGCCCTGATTCCAGAGGCGATCGCGTTTTCGATCATTGCCGGGGTCGACCCCAAGGTTGGTCTCTACGCCTCGTTCTCGATCGCGGTGATCATCGCTTTTGCGGGTGGGCGCCCAGGGATGATCTCGGCGGCGACCGGAGCGATGGCCCTGTTGATGGTCGACCTGGTGCGGGACCATGGACTCGAATATCTCTTCGCAGCCACGATCCTGACCGGGTTGCTTCAGGTGTTGGCCGGTGTGACCGGCATTTCCCGGGTTATGCGGTTCGTCTCCAACTCGGTGATGACCGGGTTCGTCAACGCCCTGGCGATCCTGATCTTCATGGCTCAGTTGCCGGAACTGACCGGCGTGAACTGGATCACGTATCCCATGCTGGCGGCGGGGCTGGTCATTATCTACGGATTGCCCCGGATCACCACGGTGGTGCCGTCGCCACTGGTGAGCATCGTGGTTTTGACGATCGTCGCTGTCGTCTTTAACCTCGATGTCCGCACAGTGAGTGACATGGGCGAGTTGCCATCGTCGCTGCCGATGTTCCTGCTGCCGGATATCCCGCTCAACGTGGAAACGCTCACGATCATCCTGCCTTATGCAATCCCGCTGGCGATCGTCGGCCTGCTCGAATCGCTGATGACAGCCTCGATCGTCGACGACTTCACGGACACCCCGAGTGACAAGAACCGGGAAAGCGCGGGCCAGGGCATTGCCAACGTCGCCACCGGGTTTCTGGGTGGCATGGCGGGCTGCGCGATGATTGGCCAGTCGGTGATCAACGTGAAGTCGGGCGGTCGCGGCCGGCTCTCAACCTTCGTTGCGGGCGTTGTTTTGCTCATTCTCGTCGTCGGGCTCGGGGATGCCGTGGGCCGGATGCCGATGCCCGCCCTCGTCGCGGTGATGATCATGGTCTCGGTCGGCACGTTCAGCTGGCGATCGATTCTCAACCTGCGCACGCATCCAAGGACATCGAGCGTGGTCATGTTGTCGACCGTGGCGGTGGTGGTGGCCACGCACAACCTGGCCTTTGGCGTAGGCGCCGGGGTGCTGCTGAGCGGTGTCTTCTTTGCGTGGAAGATCGGCCAGATCTTCGGCGTCCACTCGACCATATCCGACGATGGGCGAACCCGGACGTACGTGGTGAGCGGCCAGGTCTTCTTCGCCTCGGCCGATGCGTTCATTTCCGCGTTCGACTTTGGGGAGGCGCTCGACGAGGTGGTGATCGATGTAAGCCATGCCCATTTCTGGGATATTTCGGCCGTCGCCGCGCTCGACAAGGTCGTCCTCAAGTTCCGGCGCGATGCCACCGTGGTGACCCTGATCGGCATGAACGAGGCGAGCACGACCATCGTCGACAAGCTCGCGACGCATGACAAGATCGACGCCATAGATTACGTTCCCGGGCATTGACCACGTACGCAAAGGAGTCCGGGATGACAATTCTCGCCTGTGTCGATCGATCGCATTTTGCGGCCAGCGTGTGCGATCACGCTGCCTGGGCAGCGAAGACGCTAGGGGTTCCCGTGGAGGTGCTCCATATCATCGAGCGGCATCCCGACCTCCAGGGCCGAGCCGATCGTAGCGGCCGGTTGGGTGTGGATACGGGAGAGCACCTGCTGGCCGAGCTGGTCGCGCTGGACGAGCAGCGTAACCGGCTCGCACGGGAGAGCGGCCGGATTCTGCTCGACGACGCAGCGGAACGCCTACGCGGCGCTGGTACGTCGGAGGTTTATCAGCGGCTGGAGTCGGGCGAGCTGGCGGATCACCTCCGTGACCATGAGCGCGCCGCCCGGCTGGTCGTGATTGGCAAGGGCGGCGAGACATCGGATCGGGATGTTAACCATCTTGGCCGTAACCTGGAGCGGTTGATCCGTGCCAGCCACCGCCCGGTGCTGATCGCCTCGGATACATTCCGGCCCATACGACGCTTCCTGCTCGCGTACGATGGCGGCAAGAGTTCTGGCACCGCAATCAGTTTCCTGGTGGAATCCGGGCTGCTTGAGCATGCCGAGGGAACGGTGCTGATGGTGGGGCGTGGCAATGAAAGTGACCGAAGCCGTATTGCTGACGCCGTGCGCCATCTGAAGTCGGCGGGGATCACGGTAACTGGTGAGACCCGGGATGGCGAACCGGAATCGGTGATTGTGGATGCGGTAGAGCAAGGCGGCATCGACCTCCTGGTGATGGGCGCCTACGGGCATTCCAGGATTCGGCAAGTGATGATTGGCAGCACGACCACCGAATTGCTGCACCGGACGGCCGTTCCCGCGCTTGTCTTCCACTGATGACCGTCTCGAACCTCTATCGCTGTGTGGCCCGGCGCCGGATACCCCTGGGCCGTCATGCCTGGATATGATCGGAAAAGGCCGGGCAGCCAGGAGTTGTACCGAACGGGATCACGGTGGGGATGGACGAATTCCGGGTTCGCCGGGTGGCGGATGCCCTTCATCTCCTGCCTGGCCGTGTTCCTTTCGGGACCGGCGCAAACCTACGGCGTCTCCGTATTTGTGGACCCCATGCTGGCCGAGTTGGGTTGGTCGCGTTCGCTCTTCTCGACCCTCTACTCACTCGGCACGCTGGCCAGCGCCGGCGCGCTGGTGTTTGTTGGCCGGCAAATCGACCGGGTCGGTAATCGAGTCGTGCTTACGATTGCGGTAATCGGCTTCGGCGCATCGATGCTCCTCCTCAGCACTGCCAGCGGCGTATTCATCGTATTTCTCTCATTCGCCATGCTCAGGACGTTCGGTTCCGGCGTACTCACGCTCGCCGCAAGAAACCTTGTCCCCAACTGGTTCCACAGCCGGGCTGGGCGAGCGTTCAGCCTGATTGGGCTCGCGGCGATGTTGAGTCAGGCTGTTGTTCCATTGTTCAACAACCTGATGATCGACATGGTGGGGTGGTGTAACGCCCGGCAGGTCAACGCCATCATTATGTGGGTGTTGCTGTTGCCAATCGTGGCGATTGCAATTCGCAACCGGCCAGCCGATATTGGGCAGTTTCCCGACGATACGCCGCCGGCCAGGGACGATATCACGGTCTCTGCCGACGATGCCAAAGGCGTGACCCTGCATGCCGCGCTGCGAACGACTACCTTCTGGTTCCTGATTGGCGCCAGCGTGGTACCATCGCTCGTCGTCACCGGCCTGGCTTCCGGCGAGCCGGAGAGGCCGATGAAGACAGGATCGTAGAACGCCAGGTACTCGGTCAGGTGCTCCGGGGTGTCTCGTTCAGGATCGACCGACACCATCACCACCTGCAAGCGTTCGGCGTCCTCGCCGAGGGCATCGCTGACTTGCATCATGTCGAGCATGGTCGCCGGGCAAAAGTCGGGACAATAGGTGTAGCCGAAATAGACGAGCACCACGTTGCCGCGCTGGGAATCGAGGGTAAACGCTACGCCGTTCTGGGCGGTCAGGGCCAGATCGGATGCCCGATCGCCTGACAGTTCGCTTCCGTTGAAGGCGTAGGCGTCCTCGCGGATGAACGCGAACC
>JALZMD010000366.1 GCA_030858375.1 Chloroflexota bacterium | reverse complement strand
GGTGTGCTTCGCACGCCGGCTTGGTCCCGTATTGGCCGCTGTGCTGCTTGCGGCGACAATGGCACCCAATCTCGCGCTGGCCCACCAAGGCCACGAGCACGGCAATGTGATCGCCAATGCCGATGGTGACAACGTTCGCCTACGATCAGGCCCAGGTTATGACGACGATGAGATCAACCGCTATCCCGAAGGCACCGGGGTCGATATCGTCGACGGTCCCTATGACAACACCGATGGAAGCATCTGGTACCAGGTCGATATCGACGGCCAATCTGGCTACATGATGTCGGACTTCCTGGTCGCGATCGAAGAGGCTGACGCTGACGCCGAAAACGAGGGTGAGGTGGCGGTTTCCGGCCCCTCCAGCGGCTCCGCCACCACGAATGATTCGGTCTACTTGAGATCTGGTCCCAGCACGGCCGATGCCATCATTCGCACCCTCGATGCCGGGGAACAGGTAACGCTAACAGGTGGCAGTCGCGAGGGCTGGACATCGGTGTCGGCAATGGGCGGCGATGGTTGGATCTTCGGCGAGTATCTTGCATTCCCCAACGCGCCGAGCGGCACGCGCTCCACGATCGATACGGTTCACCTGCGTTCCGGCCCAGGGACCACCTACGACTCGATCACCTACCTTGACGCAGGAGTCGAACTCCAACTGACCGGTGGTCAGGAAGACGGCTTCGTCCAGGTCAGTTCGTCCTTCGGCAACGGCTGGGTTGCCGCCGAGTACATCGGAACGTCCGTGCCCGAAAGACCGGACGCACCCGCCCCGGAACCAAGGGCAGAGCCGGCACCGGAACCGCCGGGCGAAACCGGGGCGCGCTACACGGTTGAAACCGTGCATCTCCGTTCAGGAGCCGGCACCAGTTTCGACTCGATCACCTACCTGGACGCAGGAGTCGAACTCCAACTGACCGGTAACATCGAAAGCGGCTTCGCTGAGGTGACCTCGACGTTCGGTAATGGCTGGGTCTCTACCCAGTACCTGTCCGAATCGGCACCGGAATCACCAATGGCCCCGGGCGTTCCGGCGGCACCGGAAGCGCCAGTGGAATCCGACGTTCCCGAGGAACCGGAACTTCCAGGCGTGCCCGGCATTGCGGAAGAACCGGTTGTTCGGTTCACCACCGCCAACGTCAACCTCCGATTAGCTGGGAGCCAAACGGCGACCGTGGTGACGGTGGTTCCTGCCAGCTCCGAGGTGGAATTTGCCGGAGTGACGGCGGCTGGCTTCTCCGAAGTGCGGACGGTGACGGGAGACGGCTGGATCGCCTCGGAGTTTCTCTCCGACATACGCACGGAGGCGCCAGCCGGGCCCGAGCCGCAGCCGGAACCAGAAGCATCGGATTCGCTGATTACGTGGCCGGTATCCGGTGATGAATGGGTCATTTCCCAGGGGTACAACGGCAGTAGCCACCAGAATCGCACGGATTCCTGGCAGTATTACTACTCGTTCGACCTGAAGCGTTCCGACGGCGCCACCGCCGGGCAGCCCGTGTACTCGGCGGTCAACGGCACGGTCCGCTGGATCGATGAAGCGACCGGCGGGATGTCGATCTACATGGGTGACGGCCTGGCCTACGCCTACTTTCACACCCGGATCGATCCCGGTATCGACGAAGGCGACATCATCACCCAGGGGCAATACATGGGGATGATCGCCCCAGCGGGCGAAGCCGCGAGCGGCAGCAGCGCGCACCTGCACATCACGATCTGGGAAACCTCGGACGAGGGTAACTGGAGCCGGCGGGCTGTGCCGTTCTCGGGCAATGTCGCGATTGAAGGCATCGACTTCCCGGCGACCGGTGCCGGCAATGACCACCTCGGGTACACCTTCAACCCTTGACGATAGGCTGGATTTCGACGATGTTGGGATGAGCGAACACTGCGGATCTCACCGTCGCCGGGGAATGGTTCTGACATCCGATGGACTTTTGCAGGGCGTGGCGCAAGTCACGCCCTGCGGCACCGAATGCAGCTTTCCCGAATCGACCAGGAAGTGTGCCTTCTCTTTCATGACAAGCCTTTCAGACCTCAAGGACCGAGTTGGTTCATCTTCGTCCACGCCCCTCCCATCAACCCCCGGCAAAGGCGGCGCATTCAATGCCCTCAAGAAATATCGCGATTTTCGGCTCCTGTTGCTCTCGACCCTGTTCGTCGGTACCGCCCAGTTCATGCAACAGGTGGCGATGGGCTGGATCGCGCTCGAACTCACGGATTCGCCCCTGTTCGTCGGCATCGTGGCCTTCTCGGCCGGGCTGGCCTTCATCCTCGTCGCCGTTCCCGCCGGGAGCTACATCGACCAACTCGACCGGCGCTTAATGCTCAGGGTTGCGCAGGGCGCCTCGGCCCTCATCGCCCTGGTGCTCGCGATCGACGTACTGACCGGGTATGTTCAGCCGTGGCACCTCCCGATCGGCGCCTTCCTGACCGGGTCGATGTCGGCAATCCTCTTCCCAACCCAACAGGCCATCGCCCCGAGCCTCGTCGACCGCAGCGAAATGTCGAACGCGGTCGGCCTGATGAGCGCGGTCCAGAGCCTTTCGCGGGTGGTCGGACCAACGATTGCCGGCACAGTGATCGGCTTCGTCTCGACCGGCGGGTCGTTCCTGATCCAGGCGTTCATGGTCAGCACTGCCTTTGTCATGGCCACGCTCATCCGTTTGCCTGCTCGCCCGACCGTGAACACCGGACCAAAGGGTATCGCCCGCGTGCTGAGCGGGTTCTCGATTGTCTGGCACCGGGAAGATCTGCGCTCACTCTTTGCGCTCGGCTTCATCACGCCGATCCTGATCCTGCCGTTCGTGCAATTCCTCAATATCTTCGCCCGCGACATCCTCGATATCGGGGCCAGCGGACTCGGCTACCTGATGGCAATCTCGGGGGTCGGCTCGGTCGCTGGCGCCCTGTTCGTCGCCCAACGCTCGATGCGGCAGGGCACCGCGCGGCTCCAGCCATACCTGCTGATCATCATCGCCGTCTCGGTGATCGGCATCTCCATCTCCACCAGCGTC
>JALZMD010000346.1 GCA_030858375.1 Chloroflexota bacterium | reverse complement strand
CAAGCACTTCGCACTGGTGAATCGGCGTTTCGGCGCTGACCCTATCCTGCGCCTCGGTGCTCCTGGTTGCACATCGCTACGCGTCAGCAGTCAATGCGGTCGGTTTCGGTCTGGAACGTTGGGTTCTGCGCGCTGCATGAGCCGAATGGGGTGAACACCCCGATTCTCGAAGGAGAGATGGAGCGATGGACACCTACAACATCTATATGGATGAGTTGCCGACCGGAGAAGCATTCGACGGCGAAGAAATGGTTGAGGTCGAGTTTCGTGTGGTTCCAGGCAGTCAGGACGATGGTGACGCCGAGAGCAACGCCGTCATCGCTGGCCTGGATCTCGTTGACCTGATCAACCTTCGCGACGCCTTGCAGCAAGAAATCGATAACTACGCCCTTTCGGCCCTGGAAGTGGCCGCTGGCGCGATCGCTGACGGGACTGTCAGCTAACTTCGCCAATCCCATGCTTGATACGCGAATGGTCGGCGATGTTCCCCTTCGGGAACGTCGCCGATTTGTATGGCAGCACGTGCCTCCTCCTGAACGGCCACCGGTTCGATTCACCGTACCCGCCCACTTGCACAATCAGTCCTGCTGACGTATCGTGAGCCTCGTAGCCGGATTCCCGGCACCATGTGTGCAGCAGGGCCACGCGACGTGCGAGCGCGAACGGCCGATTCCCGGAGCAAAGGTTTGACGAGATAGCATCCCCGTGAGCGCCTTGCGTGCTCGCGGTCGAAACGTCCTCGAAAGTGTCCGCATCCTTCTGGCCATCGGCCCGGGAGACGTGCAGACCGTTCACGACGGAGCGATGCGATGCTTACCGCCAATAACCTATCCAAGCGCTTCGGCGATACCCCAATCCTCAACGAAATCACGTTCACGCTCAACAATAGCGAACGCGTTGGCCTCATCGGACCAAACGGTTCGGGTAAGTCGACCCTCCTCCAGGTGCTGACCGGTGAGCAAGAGCCGGACATCGGGTCAGTCTCCACCGGCTCTGGGGTCACGATTGGCTATCTTCGCCAGGGCTTTGCCGACAACCCAAACGGAACGCTGGCTGACTTGCTCGACGGTCCGTCGATGGGGTTGCTCCGGGCCCACAGTGATCTCGACAATGCCTTCGCCCTCTATGGCGATCCAACCATCAACCACGAGCGAGTCGCCGCTGTCTACGATGCGGCCCTGGACAAGTTCGAGGCAGCGGGAGGGTACCGGGCACTGGATGAGCTTGGTGCCTTACTGGCCCGGTTCGGGCTCGACAATGTTCCGTTCGATTCGCGCCTCAGCACGCTTTCCGGTGGCCAGAAGACCTGCGCTGGCCTGGCGGCACTGCTCACGACCAGTCCAGATGTGTTGATCCTCGATGAGCCGACCAACCACCTCGATATCGATGCTCTGAGCTGGCTGCAAGCGTTCCTGAACGACTACCGAGGAGCGGTGATCGTGGTCTCGCACGATCGAGGGTTTCTGGACGCCGTTGTGACGCGCATCCTGGAGCTGGACGTCACCACACGGGCTATCACCTCGTTCGTGGGAACCTTCAGTAACTATGTTGCTGCCAAGCGCCATGAGGAATCCGAACAGGCTGCGGCGTATGCCCGCCAGCAAAAGGATATTGCCCGGATCGAGGAGGACATTCGCGGCACCGAACACCATGCCCGCACCATCGAGGCCAACACGATCGACTTCGCGGTCCGCAAGAAGGCCGCCAAGATCGCGCGTCCGGCGGTAGTCCGAAAGAAAAAGCTGGAGCGACTACTCGAGTCGGCCGATTATGTGGATAAGCCAAAACGAACGTGGAGCATGTCGGTCGAGTTTAACGCCGAATCCCAGGGCTCACGGGATGTGGTCGTTGTCGACGGCGCCACCCTGGGCTACGGCAGGCGGGCCATCCTTTGTGATGTGACGCTTCACATTACGTATGGAGAACGGGTAGCGATACTCGGGCCGAATGGCGGTGGCAAGTCCACCCTGATGCGCTCGATAATGGGCGAACTCTCGCCGCTGGCCGGGACGGTTCGCCTCGGCTCAAGCATTAAGGCCGGGTACTTTGCTCAGGAGCAGGACACCCTCGATCCTCACCTCACCGTTATGGAGCAGGTCCGCAAGGTGAGTGGTGGCAGCGAAAGCGATCTTCGCACGTTCCTCCACAAGTTCCTCTTTGGAGGCGAAATGGTGCATCGACAAATATCGACCTTGTCGTATGGCGAACGGGCACGTTTGATGCTGGCCATCCTGGTCCTTCACGGAGCGAACCTTCTGGTGCTCGACGAGCCGCTCAACCACCTCGATCTCACAGCCCGTGAGGAATTCGAGCAGGCGCTCGAAAGTTTCGAGGGGACGATGTTGCTGGTGCTGCACGACCGGTTCGCGATCGAACGCCTCGCCACCCGCGTCGTCGAGGTGCGCGACGCGCGCGTCGCGGAGTTGGCGGGAGAACTTGCGGCCACGACCTGACCGGATCGACTGACGAGCCAATGGAATCCGGTGCCACCGTTCCTGAAACCATCAGGCCCGGGTAGGCAGAATGACCATCGCGGAAGTCTCACGACATCTTGCCGATCTCCTGTTCCCTTGGTATATGGACCATGAGGACGTTCGCACACCATTGATGGGTACGGCCCAGGAGACATGGATGAAAATCACTGCGGTCAAGGGGTTTCCGGTCAAGATCGGGCACCGAAATCAGTTCGTGGTCAAGATCGAGACAGACGAGGGGATTCACGGGGTTGGCGAAGGCGGCATTTCCGGCCGGGAACTCGCCATGAACGGGATGCTCCAGCATTTCGAACGGGCGCTGATTGGGCAGGATCCGCGGCGGATCGAGCACATCTGGCAGCAACTCTATCGGGGCGCCTACTTCGAGGGCGGGAAGATCACGGCGGCCGTCGTTTCCGCCGTCGATATCGCTCTATGGGACATCCTCGGCAAGTGGTTGAACGTGCCGGTGTGGCAATTGCTTGGCGGCGCCTGCCGCGACACGATTCCGTGCTTCGCGACACCCGGCGCACTCAGCGGCCCGGATATCCTGCAGAAGGCCAGGGATGCCATCGCCGAAGGGTGGCGGGTGCTCAGGTTCACACCGGGCATGCTCAACCTGGACTGGACCGGCACTGATGGGTCGGTCTACGATCCGCTTGCTTCAATCGACGCTGCGGTCGACCTGTTGGGACAACTCCGGGCCGAACTCGGGCCAAATGCGCTGCTTTCGATCGACTTTCACCATCGCTTGAGCCCGGTCGAGGCGGCGCTGTTCTGCCAGCGGATCGAACACCTCAACCTCTACTTCGTCGAGGAACCGATCCGCTGCGAAAATCCGGACGCCTA
>JALZMD010000337.1 GCA_030858375.1 Chloroflexota bacterium | reverse complement strand
TAGCGCGACGCCACCTCCAGATAGTCCCACGGCACGGACTCACGCTCCGTTTTCATGCGTGAAATATCCCAGCCGTCGCGGTCGCCAACCCCGGCGGCGATGCCACGCAGGTCTTCGCGGGAATAGTGGATCGATTTCATCGCGAACCTCCAGAACGTATGGCGCCAGTGTCTTCACAATGCGGGGTCATTGTGCCAGCATGATCCACATGGCCGCTCGTGGATAAAGCTTATCGGAGAACGTTGGGAGGCGGACAGGACATGGCGGAAACGATAGTGCCAACGACCTTGCGGATCGGGATGGCGGCGGCGGCGAACCTGCCGTCAATTGAGGAGCGGCTCCAGCGAGTCGATCGGTTTCTGGCAGAGGCGGCTGACCGGGATGTGGCGATCGTCTGCTTTCCCGAAACCTATATCCCCGGTCTGCGGGGCCAGGACTTCGATGTGCCGGCGCCCGACCAGACGCGGCAGCAGGCGGCGCTCGACGAAATCGCCGGGATGGCCAAACGGCACGGTGTGGCGGTCGTGATCGGCATGGAATGGGAAACCGAACTCGGGCTGCACAACGTGGCGTTCGCGATCGGCCGCGATGGCGAGATTCAGGGCCATCAGGCCAAGAACCAGATTCCACTTGAGGAAGCGCCGCATTATGTCCCGGATGGCAAGCGGCGGCTGTTCGCGGTCGACGGCGTGCCGTTCGGAATCACGATCTGCCATGAGGGCTGGCGCTACCCGGAGGCAACTCGCTGGGCGGCCGCACGCGGGGCGAGGATAGTGTTCCACCCGCAACTGACCGGCAGCGACCGGTCTGGTCCGACCCTGGAGCGCTGGGGCGATCCGGATGCTCCCTACTATGAAAAAGCGATGGTGATGCGCAGCGTCGAGAACACCGTCTGGTTCGCCAGCGTCAACAATGCGATGCGGTTTCAGGAATCCCCGACCAGCCTGATCAATCCCGAGGGCGAGTGCGTCGCCTACGTCCCGTATGGCACGGAACAGTTGCTGGTGCGCGACATTGACTTGACGCTGGCCACCGGGCTGATCGCAAAGCGATTCGACCCGGCGATGTATCCGGCGGATTGATGCCTGGAAGGTGAAGTCGTCCGGCGAATGAACTCTGGGGGAGGATGAACTCGATCGTTACCGGGTTGTGGTTGAGTCGGACGCAGGACGGCATACACCGTCCGATTGCGATGTCGGGAGCGGGCGGAGCAAGCATCGCCCCGGTGCCGTAGCCGTGCGGAATACCGGCATATCCTGGGTGCGATCGACCGCCGTCAGGGCGTGATACCGACGCGGGTTCCGGATTGGCTCGCGGGCAAGCCCGTATACTCAGGGGCAATGATCCGCAGGTTGGCCCGTCGAGGCTGGCCAATCGCCCGGCAGGACCTGTGACCCAAGAAACCAGCCTGAACCCTAGCAACAAACTCTCGCGAAGCGATGACCTGTTCATTGGCCTGATCGTCTTCCTCGGTGGCATGACCAGTATTGGCACCGAGCTGAGCCTGTCGCGGCTGATTGCGCCGTTCTTCGGTGATTCCACATTCATTTGGGCGAACCTGATTGGCTTGACGCTCACGTTCCTGGCAATCGGCTACTGGTTCGGAGGGAGGTTGGCCGACCGCTTCCCGCGGCTTTGGGTGCTCTATTCGATCACGGCGATGGCGGCGGTCTGGAGCGCGATGCTGCCGTACCTGGCGCGCCCGATTCTCCAGTTCTCGCTCGACGCCTTCGACGATGTCGCGGTCGGTTCATTCTATGGCTCGCTCCTAAGCGTGCTGCTGATCCTGGCGGTGCCGATCACGCTGCTGGGGTTCGTCAGCCCCTACGCGATCCGTTTGCGGATGACTGATGTCGGGCACGCCGGCAACACGTCCGGCAATACCTACGCCCTGGGCACGATTGGGTCGATTGCGGGCAGCTTCTTGCCGGTGCTGGTGCTGATCCCGTGGGTGGGTACGCGGCGGACCTTCCTGATTCTCGGCGGGCTCCTGTTCATCCCTTCGATCATTGGCCTGTTGCGGCTGCGGGCAGTGCCCCAGGCGGCGTTCGCGACCGTGTTGGCGCTTGCGGTGGCGGCAGTATCGTTGGTGAGCGCGGGCGGGGCGATCCGGCCGGCCCAGGGCGGCGAGCTCGTCTACGAAACCGAATCAAGTGACAATTACATTCAGGTGGTGCGGGACGGCTCGGCCTACGAACTGTCACTTAATGAGGGCCACGCGACGCACTCGATCTACGACCCAACCCAGCCGTTGACCGAGGGGCCGTGGGATTACTTCATGGTGGCGCCGATGTTCTACCCCCTATCGGGCCCGGCCGAGATCGACAGCGCGCTCCTGATCGGGCTGGCAGGCGGGACAGTCAGCAAGCAGTTGACGGCGGCGTACGGTCCCATCCCTATCGACGGCGTCGAGATCGACGGCGAAATCGCCGAGGTTGGCCGCGAGTGGTTCGACATGAACGAGTCGAATCTCAATGTGATCATCGAGGATGGCCGTTATGTCTTGCGAACGTCAGACGAGCAGTACAGCCTCATTGGGGTCGATGCCTACAAGCAACCCTATATCCCGTTTCAACTCACGACCCGCGAGTTCTTCCAGGAGGTGTCCGACCGCTTGACGCCGGAAGGTATGGCGGTAATCAACGTCGGGCGAACCTCGACGGACTATCGACTCGTCGACGTGATTTCCTCGACCATGAAGCATGTCTTCCCCAACGTCTACGTCATCGACACCGCGCGCTACGCCAACAGCATCGTGATCGCGACCAACTCGCCGACGGCGCTGGCGAACTTCGAGGCATCGGTTGCGGCCCAGGAGCCGGGTTCACTGGTGCGGCAGGTGGGCGAATCCAGCGTCGAAACGGGCAACATTCGCGAGGTGACCGAGGTGACGACGGTCTACACTGACGACCACGCGCCGGTCGAACGGGTGGTCGATCTGATCATCCTTGGCGAAGCCCGCAACGAAAATGAGGAGCAGCCATGACCCCGGCACTTGTCCAGACCGAGCTTCCTGGTGTCATAACGGTGCCGCGTGCGCTACGATCGGCGCTGCTGTCCACCGTGCCGTTCGTGCGGCACGGCCTCACGTACCGGGTACCGGGAATGGGCAAGGCCGAGGGGAATATCGGCTTGGGCACGCCGCGCGACCGGGAAGATGCCTGGGCGATGCGCAA
>JALZMD010000320.1 GCA_030858375.1 Chloroflexota bacterium | reverse complement strand
AGGGCCGAAGACAACCGACGACGCATCTGCCGTGAAAACCTGTTCCTTACCCATAAACGACGTCTTCTCCAGGGATCTATAGGCGAGCCGTTCACGCGGTCGCCGAACCACTGACTTCGTGTCCGGTGTGATACAGGCATCCTATCCTGAAACGTCTCAACCGTCTGCATCTGCTGCGGCAGCCACGCCAATCACGGTCGTGATGCATGGTGATACATCAGAATCGAGGAACGAGTCGATGCCAGCAGAGGGCCCGGACTACCCGCGTAGGCGGAGCAGGGTTTCAACCGATGTTCGACGATCCTAGGCCCGTTGCAAGAGGCGCGCCACAACCTGGTCAGCCGCTTCGATCCCGCTCCAGTCGGCGAACTCTCCCTCGACCGCCACGAAAATGGCGATGCCTGCACTCCGCAACTGGCACACGGTCGAGCCCGCGGGCAAGGTGTACACCCGCGTCACCCCGGCTGCCCGGTTGGCGATGTCACAGCCAGAGGGTGGGGCGATCTGGCTCAAGGCGCCGCCATCGCGAAGATCGGCTTCCCATTCAGTCATCATCAGCAACTGGACGTTGACAATGGCATCCTCGATCTGGTTGGTGGGCGCACTCGTAGCCGAAAACGGCAACACCAGGATCGTCGCCCGGCTCCCTCCGGGACCGACGTAGGTTGCGCCCCGGCCTTCGCCGGGAAAGACGCGCACGCTGGCGTTGTCGAACTCGGGAACGACGGCCCGGGCATCTCCCGTGCGAACCAGTGACCAGCCATCGCCAAGCGTTGCCGCGTCCGGCAGGAATCGCTCCAGGTTCGGTTCCGATCTCCGTTGTGCTGGATTGGTATTGTCGCCGCCATCGCTGGGATCAGCGGGCGCGATGACCGTGATCGTGCCCTCCATGCCACCAGCCCGATGCCCGGGTACCGAACAGTAGAAAACGAACTGCTGTCCGGCTTCAACCGTGTCCGGCACCTGCACAAGCTTGATTTCTCCGGACGAAACCGTTTCGTTGATATCCCACTCATCGACCACGAAGTGATGTTCCAGCACCCCAGTGTTGCGGATTTCGATGAACTGGCCGGCAACGACGTCGAACGACGGCAACGACCAGCTGAAATCGTCCCGGGTCTCGATCACGATTCGCTCCGGCGCAGCGTCGGAGTCGCCGGTGCGTTGGTCGGCCAGGACCTCTTCCGGGGTGACGATGGTTACCACACCTTCCTGGCCGAGCGATTGATGCCCGGGTTCATTGCAGAAGAAAGTGAATTGGTCACCTGGCTGGAGATCTGCGGGCACCACGATCTCGATCGTCTCCAGGGTCGGCAACGGCATGTCGATCCCCCATTCGCGAACGGCGAAGGTGTGAGGCTGCACACCCCGGTTGGTGACCTGAATGATCTGGCCCGGCGCGACCCTGAGGTCGCTCACCGACCATCGGTAGGGATCGAGCGCATCGAGGTCGACCGGCGGCAAGTTTGAGACGTCCTGGAATGCGGCGGCAGTCATACCGGACGGCGAGGCCGGCAGACTGGCCGCGAGCACGATCGAGAGGATCAGGGTCAGGAAGTGCAGAAAACGCGGGGTTGTCATGCGGGCCACCCGTTTCCATCAGGATTGACCTGTTGATATGGCCCCAGAATGTTAACGTGATTCAATGCGTTTCAGCCGCCCGTACGCGATGGCCATGCGCAGGACAGATCGAACTTCCTCCCGGACTGCCAGCGGAAGCTGTCGATCGGCGAGGATGTGCGAGATCTCAATGAGCAGAGGTTCATCCCAGATTTCGGATCGATAGCCAGCCGCTGCCAGCAGGGTATCCCGTTCGGCCAGGGGAAGCGCCATGGCCGCCGAGAGTTGCAGGACCGTTTCGCGATCGGGATTGCGCGACCCCTGTTCGAACCGTGTGATCGAACTGGGGTCCAGTTCCGAGCGTTTGGCAAGATCCGCCTTCGACCAGCCGCGTTCATCGCGCAAGCGCTCAAGCTGTCGAGCGAAATCGGCAATGCCAGTGGCGCGACCGGAGCCGTCAACAATCTGACCTGCCTCGTGCTGTATCACATCGGTTTGGCTGATGACCTGATCGTCCACTCGTGCGTTCCCGGTATCATTGAGGCCGATGTGCCAGCGGGGACCCGTGCCTACTGTGTAGTGCAAGAATACCGCGCCAGGCGCGTAAGTGCGTGTCGCCAATCACGAAATCGAACGCCAACGTCCGGGATTGGATGCCAATGATGGAAAACTATTGGGAAGGTCAGCGCATCCGTTTGCGCGGTGTGGAGTCCGCCGATGCCGAGGCACATCATCGTTTCAATCTCACGAGTGACTACGGCCTGATTGACCAGCTCTACCCACCAGGTTCATTGGCCCGCGTGCAGGAGTGGGCAACGCGAAAAGCGCAAGCTGGATTCGACGACCAAACCTTCTCGTTCCAGATGGAATCGATAGAGACCGGTGAATTGGTCGGCGGCATCGCGACGCATCATTGCGATCAGCGCACCGGAGTGCTCAGCTATGGTCTCCACGTCCTGGCGGAACATCGCGGCGAAGGGTATGCCAGTGAGGCAATTTGCCTCGTACTTCGCTACTACTTCCAGGAACTCCGGTACCAGAAGGCGAACGTTGGCGTCTACTCGTTCAATGGTCCATCGATCCATCTCCATGAATCACTCGGCTTCCAGCTCGAAGGCACGATGCGCCGCACGGTCTACACCAGGGGCGCCTATGCCGACCTGCTGTGGTTTGGCCTGACCGTGGAGGAGTTCCGCGACATGCACGCGGCCTACTGGCGACCGGGACCATAGTTGGCTGCCCAGCCTGCCTTGCGGTTGCGCTTCACCGTCCGGCGTGACATGAAACCTGATTGGTGGGATGCTCTTCCGGGGTCGAGGCTTGCGGCGCCTAACCCGTACAAGATGATCGATTAATCAGGAGTGAACGCTGCGTGGCCGTCAAGATTGCAATTTCATCCTATTCGTTCCACCGCTTCGGGGCCGGACCCGAGGGCAATGACGCCCCAACCGTCGAGCAGATGATCGATCGATGTGCCGACCTGGGG
>JALZMD010000285.1 GCA_030858375.1 Chloroflexota bacterium | reverse complement strand
ACCTGGGGCGGGATCAACATCTACCGGATTTCCTGCGGGAAGGTCGTAGAAAGCTGGAGTGAGGCCGACGGGCTTGGCCTGCGGCGGCAGCTTGGCGTGCTCGAGGATCCAACCGGGGCAACGCCGGCATCCTGACGACAACTCCTGCCCAATCAGGATTTCTCGAAAGGGACGGCCCGGCGTCATGCCGGGTCGTCTTCACATGCAGGCACGGCCTGTCGCTTGCCAGCGATCGCTTTCTGAGACGGCTCGTTTCGTCCCGACATTCCTGACGTGTGGTGTTGCCTCTTTACCGCGCCGATGCGGTAAGGGACAGTCATCGCCTTAATCCATTTCTAGATACGAGAGGCCGCAAAGATGTCGAACAAAACAGGGGGAACACTCTCCCGCCGGACCGTGACGGCGGCCGGCACAAGCGTCGCCGCCGGATTGCTGGCCACGCGCGGCCTGTCAGCAGCAGCGCACGATGCGACGCTGGAAGCGGGTCAGGCAACGCCGTTCGGTGACATCAGGCCGCTGGGCTACGTTTCGATGCGCATGCGGCAGTACGAGACGGCGGAAATCCGTGACGAAGTGAACGATCTGGGGATCCGCGATTTCCTACCGGCGATCGTGACGATCGACGGGTTCAAGGGGTACCTCGTTGGCGACGTAATTCACGACCCTCACCTCACGTTCGGCGTGACCGTGCTCGAGGATCGGGAGGCACTCGTCCGTTCGGATGAAGTCGCGCAGAACTTCGTGACCCAAGACCATTTCGACGAACACGTCGTGATCGAGGGCACCCGGCGATGGGCTGGGGATCTCCTCATGCTTGGCACCCCTGCCGAGGCGACGGGAACGCCGGCGGCCACTGTGTGGGACGGCAACGGTGTGGGATTCTACGTTGCCATACGCGTGCACAGGAGCCTGCCGAACACCGATCCCCGCGGATTCGTGCGTGAAGCGATCGATGGCTTCACGCCGATCGTCCTGGGCTTACCGGGATGCGTCGGGTACCTGTGGTTCCCGGTCGAGGGCGGCTTCGTCGCGATCTCACTCTACGAGACCGAAGAGGCGGCGAATGAATCGACCGAGGCGGCCCGGGCCTGGGCCTGGGCCACCGAGCACCTGGCCGAGTACACCCATGGCAACCCCGAGGTGATCAACGCCTCCGTTGTCTACGCCGACATGCCGATCTTCGTGTCATAGGCCACGTGACCGTCGAAAAATCGTACGGACATTCCGTCCCGAGGCTGAGCAAGACCGATCGCCTGGCTCAGGACGTCTGTTCGAGCGCTGTGGCGAGTTCCGGGTGTGGCTGATCGGCCTTGTGCATGAGTTCGATTGCATCGCGAAAGGCCTGGTCCCAGCTGGGACTTCTCATACTATCGGTAGAAATGCGGACAAAGTGCCTCCGGTTACTCCGCACGACCGATGGGGAATCTTCGTCATCGACTCCCGGTTCGAATGGCCGCAGGAAAACCACGGCGTACCACTCGGCGCCGGGCAGCCGGTGGATCGTCGATTCCTGGCGGACGTTCGTCCAGCCACGGGCCCTGAGGGTTTCGGGCAGTTCCTGAAACAATTGACGCGCGTCGTGATCCATGTGGTTTGCCCTTCCGTGCCCCATCATTGTCGCACTTCTGCCTTGGGCGGGTTGGATTCGACCTTGTGCGTGGCCGTACACCAGTGAGCGACGACGGACGGAACGACACGTGTGTACCCGACGTCCGTATGACCTCGAACACTCCGAGTCACAACGCTTCCCCGGCCGGGGCTCACGGGATCTCCGGAAACGCAAAGCGTAGTCTCCGTTGTCCGGCTGAGCGGTTCGTGATTCGACGGGACACGCGCCACAGATGCTGGCGTCAGGATGCCGATGGATCGTCGATGCCACGCAGGCCTCGTGGGCGTCCACGCGCCTGGCTGTTCATTCGCGCGAGTGAGGTCACCGCCTGTATCGCCGCCCGAGGCACGACGCGCACGTCTTCCCAGCCATTCCGCACCCCAACCAGCACGATCACGGCATAGGCGATGGCCAGGGCAGCCATTGCCGAGAATCCGGTGTGATACCAGCGCTCCAGCCGCGCGTTCAACACTGTGCCTGCCACCGTGTACAGCAGGAGCATCCAGAGCGAGGCCACGGCCCAGGGGGGTGCCGCGGTACGTCCCGACACTTTTGGGGTGCGCCCAAACGGGATCTTGTTACCAGTGATGGCTTGCTGCACCGACTTGGCTGTTCCAGCGACATTGATTGGCACGAGGAGCCAGTTCAAAGCGTACACGCGTAGGAAATCGAGCACCGGATACCCTGCGTGCACCATGTCCCGCCAGTAGAGCAGGAAATAGGGGAGTCCCAGGAGCGCCAACCACGGTGACAGGTACGACTCTCCGATCGGCAGCACGAGCAGGAGCAACAGGCCGATGCCAGCCAGCGCAGGCGACGCCAGGTAATGGATCCTTGCGAATAACTCAACGAAGCCGATGCGGTTCCATTGCCGGCCGAACGCGTACCCGGCCAGCTTGGGCAGGATCAACAGGCCACCCGTCGCCCAACGACGGCGCTGGATCAGGAATGACCCGAAATCGGGAGGGGTGGCGCTGTACGCCAGTCGCATGGGCTCGTTATGAAGCCGCCAGCCCCGGGCAACCAGGTCAATGGACGATTCGGTATCCTCAATCACCGTTCGGTCCTGGATGTACTTGACCACTTCGTGCCCGCGTTCCCGCTCGACCTGGCGAATGTCCTCCAGGGCCGACATCCGCAACAGCGCATTCGCCCCAACCCAGAACGTCGCGCCAAGCCAGGTGAACCCCTGGTGGACGATGTACTGGATGTCCGTGGTGGCACCGGCCACGCGCTCGATCACGGATTTCGCGCCCGGAATGGCCGAATACGGCGTTTGCACGACGGCGACTCGCTCGTTGCCGGGCGATTGCATAACCGCAACCAGGCGCCGAGCGTAGTCCGGCGAAAGTATGCTGTCCGCATCCAGGGTCACCACGAAGTCGGCCGAGGGTATGTGCCTTGCGCCCAACGCGTCCGGCTCGCAAGCGACAAGATGCACCTCGGGGCCAACGCGCACCTCACGCACAGTGCGTCCCAACAAGCCGATGCAACTGTTGAGATTGGCTGCCTTGTTCACCTCCTGAGAGAGGTTGGCGTAACGTTTTCGCTCAAATACCGTGACCTTAACATCGAACATCTGGATCAGCCGAGCGTAGTGCATCCCAATGTCGCTGGAGGGCATGCCTCCCTGAGCCTTTCGCGTCTGGACATCCTGGATGGCGACCTGGAGGTGTTCCCGGTGGGTATCGAAAACCAGTGCACGGAAGAGTGTATCGACGTGATCGGCGCCGCCTGGCTCGGCGACCTGGGCAACGAACCAGCGAGATGCAGCGGCATAGGCGTCCACGAGATGATCGATCTCGACTGTGGGCTCGAACCTGACGGCGCTTCGACGCCCGAAAGCCGCGGCAGCCATCCGCGCCTCGCGCAGTGGTTCCTCCAGAAGGGACCTGATCGCGTTGGGCGTGGCACGCGCCGAGGCGAGCAGGATCCGATCTTCTGGGTCCCGGGGCGAAGGCGGATCGTCCAGCAGCAACACCACCCGGTGATCCGGATAGTCTTGCAACGCCGCGGACAACAGCGTCTGGCGAATCGTGTCGGCATCTTCCTTATAGGAGGGAACAAGGATGGTCAGGGATGGAAGCGGATCCGCGTCTGGCGTCGTCAGCCGAGGCTGGTGCCGAGCGGGATCAAAACGGGACAACCGCTGGTAATACCCCAGCCGGCTGAGGAAGAACACCAGCACACCGTAGAGAAGACTGAGGATGATCGCGACAAAGGCGACGAACAAGGCTTTGGATGCGATCTGGTTGTTGGCCCATTCCTGCGAGCCGACTTGTGCGAGATGCCGAATCACCATGGTCAGGAAGAAGAACGTCCCCACAAAGCAGACAAGCGTCAGTATGACTTCCCGGCGTGGCGCAACGTTCTGCGTTGGATGGGTTCGAATCAAATGGCCCCTCGAAATGTGCAAGCATGACAACGGTGTTTATCAGCGACCCAATCGGGCACAGTAGCGCCTCCAATCGGGAAGCCATGAATTGTACATAGTTTCACAATAAAGACAAGCGCGCCGATGGGGAACCAGCCCATACCACTCGCTGATTGACCGATAACAACCAATGGCCGAAACGGGGTGGCCGGGATCTCACGGCGAAGTTGACTACACTCATTCCCAACCGAGGCTCTTCGGACCGGGATCTGACGTTTTACCGATACAGAGATGAAGCCATGCTCGACAACGCGACGATAGCGGCCATCGCCACCCCGGCCGGTGAAGGCGGAATCGGGATTGTCCGGGTCAGCGGTGCGGGGGCCGCCGCGATCGCCGGGCGGGTCTTCCGGCGGATGGGCCGAGCGCCGGTGACGGTCGACCTCACAACCACCGAGAGCCATCGGTTGCTCTACGGCCGGATCGTCGACCCCGCCACCGGCGACCTTATCGACGAGGTGCTG
>JALZMD010000146.1 GCA_030858375.1 Chloroflexota bacterium | reverse complement strand
GATCCGGGAACGGCGATCCTCGGCTTCGGCGTGATTCGGGGCGACACCGATCCCCAGCTCATCGATGTTGGCGTGGTCGAAACCGATTCGAAAGCCGCGATGCCCGATCGCCTCGTTGTCCTCCACGCCGAAACTGCCCGCCTCATCGAACGATACCGACCGGACGTGATGGCAATCGAGCAACTCTTCTTCGCCCGCAACGTCACCACCGCGCTCGCCGTCGGCCAGGCCCGCGGGGTGGTCCTCCTCGCCGCGGCCCAGGCCGGCGTCCCGGTCGCCGAGTACAGCCCCTCCGAGGTCAAGTTCGCCGTCGTCGGCTACGGCAAGGCCGACAAGCGGCAGATGCAGGAAATGGTCAAACTCATCCTCAACCTTCCCGAGGTCCCGCACCCGGACGACGCCGCCGACGCGCTGGCGATCGCCCTCTGCCATGCCCAGACCGCGCCGTTCCAGGCCAGGGTCGCCCAGCGCGGCGACAATCCGTGGGCATGACCGATGACCGCTAAACCCCGGCTCGACCAGCATCTGGTCGAAATTGGACTCGCCGACACCCGCTCCCGCGCCAAGGCGCTCATCCTCGCTGGCGACGTGCTCGTCAACGGCCAGCGCGTGAGTCGGGCTGGGCACCAGGTTCAGCTCAGCGACGATGTTGTCCTGCGCCAGAAGCCGCGCTTCGTCAGCCGGGGAGGGGAGAAGCTGGACCACGCCCTTGAATCGTTCGGGGTCGACGTTGCCGGGCTCGTCACCGCCGACCTGGGCGCGAGTACCGGCGGCTTCAGCGATTGCCTGCTGCAACGTGGTGTCAGCCGGGTTTACGCCGTGGATGTCGGCCACGGGCAGCTCGACCTTCGTGTCCGCGACGACGAGCGCGTCGTCGTCATGGAAAAGACCAACGCCCGCTACATCGATTCACTGCCGGAACCGGTCGACCTCGTCGTGATCGATGTCTCGTTTATCTCGCTCTCACTCATGTTTCCGGTCGTTGCCCGCATCCTCAAACCCGGTGGATTGGGCGTGCCCCTGATCAAGCCCCAGTTCGAAGCTGGGAGGGAGGAGATCGGCAAGGGCGGCGTGGTCCGCGACCCTCGCATCCACCGGTCCGTGCTGGAGCGAACCTGCGGAATGGCGACCGAGAATGGCCTTGGCGTCCTCGGACTGGTCGCTTCACCACTCCAGGGACCGGCCGGCAACATCGAATTCCTGGCTCACGTCCAGCTCGGCGCACTGGATCGCGATATACCCGCCCTCATTGACGCCGCGTTGGCCGAAGCCGCCCTGATCGGAACGTCCGCATGACCCGAGACCCCTTCGCCGATATCCGTCGCGCGCTCGCCAACCCTGATTCGACGGCTGCTGATCATGTCACGACCGCAACCGGATCATCGCCGACGCTTCGCCTCGATTCGGCCCGCATGGAGCGCACCGGGATTCCTGAAGTCGTGCTGGCCGAGCGCAAAACGGTCGACGATGTCGCCGCCTCGCTCAGGCGTCTCGCCGACCGCCAGGGCCGCGCCCTCGCCAGCCGCCTCCGCCCAGATCAGTTTGACGCCCTGCCGGTGCTCGTCAGTGATGGGTGCGTCGTGGAAATCGATACCATCGCCCGAACCGCCCTCATTTCAACGGTCGGGAGCGAGCGCCCCGTGACCGGGGGCAGAGTGGCGATCATCGCCGCCGGCGCATCGGATCGACCCATCGCCCGCGAGGCGGAGATCATGGCCACTGAAATGGGTTGCGAGGTCATATCCGTCGCCGATGTCGGGGTGGCAGGGCTTCACCGCCTGATCGCCCCACTGGAAGCAATCGTCGGCTTCGATCCACACGCCCTGATCGTCGCGGCGGGGATGGACGGCGCGCTGCCGTCCGTCATCGCCGGGCTGGTCCCGATCCCGGTGATCGGCCTCCCGGTCAGCGTTGGCTACGGCTACGGTGGTGACGGCACCGGCGCCCTGATGAGTATGCTCCAGTCGTGCGCGCCCGGTCTTGCGGTCGTCAACATCGACAACGGGATCGGCGCCGGCGCGATGGCCGCCCTGATCGCCAACCGTGCCACACAGGGCGATCTCAAGACATAATCATCACCATAGGAGCACCGTCTGGGCAGGAATGCGCTAGGGGAGGCAGCGGAGAGAGCCTTGTGTCCTCCCGCTCCCCACCTCGCGTCCCGGATCTCCAGTGCCGTCCTATACGACCCCGCGTACGGCTGCGGAGCTTGCTCCACCCGCTCCCAACGACGCCATCGAATGTAGTTTGCCGCCCCACTTGTTACCCATGTACGGCTGCGGCAACGTAGCGCTCGCTTTCGCTGCGCCATCCCGACATACATCGTTTATCTGTTCTCCCACTAGAGTTCATGGTAGGCTCCTGCACCATCGATCCGATCGACAGCCGGGGTGAACGGTTCCAGCCCATGAACGCCCACGAGCGAATTCGTCAAGTGATCGATGAACGGGAAGCCCGCCTCGTCGCCAGCGTTCCGCCCACAGGCCAGGCACCTATCCTCGCCCTCGTTCGAGCCGTGGATCGACAGCCACACGCACTGGAAATCGATCCATCGCCCGACTTCGTAACCGGGTATCGCCGCGCCAGCCTGGGCGGCGCCAAGGCGCTCCAGCTTTGCCTCGAATCCATCGACGATGACACAACGACCAATCAGTGGGAATCGGGAGAAGCGCTGGATGATTGGGCGGATCAGTTTCTTGAAGCGTGCCGCCAGCTGGCCGAAGCGGAGCTGGTCCAGACCCATTGCCAAACCGGTTTCATGCGGATGATCGACGACGGCAACGGGACGTTCGACGCCTGGATCGCGACCAAGCGTGTGCCGGCGAGCTGGCGGGAGCGCGCGGATATCGACTGGTGGGCGTCATCTCTCTCCCGTCGCCACGGGCCAGAGTTGCGCAACCTGTGCTCCCGACGACACGACGCGGATTCCAACGATCCTGGACACGAAGGGCACGACCGCCAGCTCACCGACATCTACCTGGCGAGGATGGCGTATCAGCTGCCCTATCCGCCCGCAGCTACGATCAGCGGGCTGGCCATCGAAACCTGGCGCAACATCCTGGGCTGGCTGATCGGCTGGGCCGTCCGCGAGCGGGGAGAGTCCCCGGAACCGCGGACCGAGCAATCTGTGATAGATGAAATGTCGTCATCGCTCTCCGTCGATCCCGGCATCATCGAACATGCCGTCGCCGCGTTCACCCTCGACCGTGGAAACGCGGCCTGGCACGCCGCCGTGCCCGGCGCCATGCCGCCGCTGGTGCGGATCGGCCCAGACCTGCTTCTCCCATCGTTCCACGGACTCACGACCGAGCCGCTGTTTTTCCTCACCCGTGAGCTCAGGCGACGCAACGCCGAGGCCTATCACAACACCGCTCATCTCCGCGAGGTCGCCTTCCGCCAGGATCTTTTCGCACTCTTTCAGGACAAGCGCTTCATGACCAGTGCCGGCCGAATCGAACTCAGACGCGACAGCGGCAACATACGCACCGATATTGACGCCGTCGTCTTCGACCGGAAGACCGGAACCCTCGGCGTCTTCGAGTTGAAGTCGCCAGATCCCTTTGCACGGTCCGCCGCGGAACTGACGCGCCAGCGCGACAACGTCCTCTACGCCAACCGCCAGATTTCCGGCGTACTCGATTGGCTCAAGCGGCACGGAGCCGACGCCATCCTCGACCGGATTGATCGGCGGACCGCCAAAACTTTCCGTGTGCAGAAGGTCTATCCCTTCGTGATCGGCCGCTACCTCGTTCACTTCAACGACGGCCCGCAACCGGACCGCCGCGCCGCCTGGGGTACCTGGCCTCAAGTGCTCCGCCTGGTCGATGGCCAGCAGTTTGCGAGCGCCGGTGCCAACCCGCTCGCCTCGCTCCATACCCGCTTGCCGGCGGACACGCCCATCATCGGATCGCCAACAACCGGCGCATCGCACGAAATCGACCTTGGTGCCTCACGCCTCATCGTCCATCCGTCCTACGCTGCCTTACAGGCGAGCGCTTCAGACGACGAAACGACATAACGCACGGGATGAGCTTCCTGGCACGACGCTCGTAGGGGAGGGCTAACGGGCACGAACTGTGACAATTAACGAACCTTCCATGCCCGTGTATGCCCTCCTGCTCCCAACCCGACCTCCCCAAAGAACCTGTGCCCCCCCACCTCTCGCCTAGGTGCAATGGCGGCATCTCAGTGATGCTTGCCCCGCCCGCTCCAATCAGATTTCTAGTGCCGTCAATTGAAATCCGCTCGGGCTCTGAAAAGCGGTCCGTCCTCACGTCTGTCCCTCGGTGGTGCTCAGTGATTCCGAGTTCTGACGATTTCCGAGACGGCACTCGTGTATCATCAGTAATTTAAGTAAGCGAATGTGGTTCTGACAAGGCAAGCTGCGAGGTTTATTTCCATGCAAGCACTTCGATTTTTACGTATGCTGTTGTTGACCTTGCTATTAATTGTTGGAGGTCTGCCTATGTCGGCGGCCGGTCAGACCCAATATGGTTCAGTCGATATTTCTCCAACTTACCAAGAACTCCCTGTCGGTGGAATGGCCGACTTTACCGTCGGAGCCAGCAGTTCTTCAGGCGGTACGGTGATCGTTTCGATCCCGGCTGGCCTTGATCTTCTAGGTTCTCCCGTGTGCTACAGCGGCTGCCGTGTTCCCATTGTTACGTATGATAGCGACGAGACTTCAGTTGAGTTCAATGTAGACGGCCAGATTGGATCAATGGGTATTCAGGTCGCGGTGAATTATTTGGCGGTTCCAGGCAGTTCCCTGTCCATTGGTGTGATCCTGGTGGGCGGTCCGCAAGCAGTTGAAATGTCATCGGCATTCATCGCTGTCACCGAAGCAGTTCCTACAGTACCGGCTGCGTCTTCGGACGAGAGATATGCCTTCTTGGATGTGTCTCCCAGGCAGGTTATGGCGGCGCCGGGTGGAACTTGGACATACGTTGCACAGCCTTTATTCTGGGGAGATTGGACGGGCCAATTCACCGATCAGGAAATTGTAATAACTATCCCTTCACCCCTGAGGCTAACCTCGGACCCCATTTGCGGGCCGAGAGCATCGATAATTCCGGCCCGGTCCACTTGTGATGTGACATCTACCCAAATGGGAAGCAGCACGATTATCACGTCTCATCCTCGCGTAAGATTAGATTTCGGAGACGGTGTATTCATCACCGCAACTCTTGATCCAGAAGCGACTGCTGACTTAGATTTGTCAATCACTATTAGGATGACTGCCAAGAACGGAACTGAGACGGTGGCTGAAGAACTTCAGACGGTAAGAGTCATCAGTGGTGGCATGCCTTACACTGACCCAGTGACGCCTTCCACCGTTCAAGCTCTTCTCGAGGTACGGGATTCTTACGCCAGCAGTTCGTCGTCATGTGGCTCTGACCTGGCAGTTCCTGGTCAGATGGTGGGCATATACGAATGGGGTGGAGAGTATCCGCTGGCAACTTCAACGATTTCGACTGGACGTGTGGGGTCATCAAGCGATCTCTCCGGCGACGAGTCGTGTTTCTTCACCATTCGATTTGAAACGGTGGCAGACTTTGACGTGTATAGCGTGGCACAAATACAGTCGGAGTTAGAATTTCCCTGCCGGGCTTGCTACTTCGGTATCGTTACCCGCGGTACCGACTCCATTCAGATTTTCACACTAGGTTCCGTCCAATAAGTGGAAGGTCTCGCGCCGGTAGGTCATCGCATACAGACACCTCGGAGCCGCCGAAATGTGAGCGCTTTGCCGACCTGAAGTAAGCCACTATTCCGGCTCTGCCTGTTCACGAATGAAGTAAGAGACGATATCCTGGCCAAGCCGGTATTGCTTCGATGCAGCCAATGTTTGGGACGCCATTTCTTGTGGCAATCCAAGGGCCAAGCATATCTCGCAATCAATCAGAGTTCTTACAAACGCCTCAAAGCATAGCAATTGGTGTCCGGTAGCCGCCTCTCGGCAGGTTGTTTCCTTATGGTGAGCGAAGCAGTTCCGCGTCTTGACGACTCTCCGTGCCGCCCACGGGATGATATTTGGATTTGACTTTAAAGGCTCAAGATGGCCTTGCCAGTAGGTGAGCAACCTGACAAGCCGATTCCAAGCTTCGCCGTTGTGGTTATAAGGATGTGTCTCGACCGGTGATTTCGAGTATCTATCAGCAAGTTGCTCAAGGAGTCGAGCAGCAGCGAAAAATCTGAACTCGACAGACGGGGAGCCCAGGCTTAGGTCCAGAACGGATGTCAAGGCTTCTCGACGTTTGGTGAACAGCTCAAACCATTTCGAAAGTGCATCTGGATGATCAACAAGGCTCATAGCGAGAAATAGCGGCCGTTCGGCGTGTGATCTGATTTCAGTAAACGGATACTGCGTCATCCATTCGGCGGTCCAAGGCAGCCGGACATCCAGTCCATAATCTTCGATCCTTCTCCTCTTGGGATCTTTGGGCCTGGCGGCAGCCCGATTGATAGTGCCGCCATTCTTTGTGGCGAATTGGATCAACCCTCTCAGCGGAACAAGGATCAGATCTTTCCACTGACCGAGAGACAGTGGAATGTTACTTGTGATGACGAAAAGCGTATCCTCTTGCAACATTGCGCTCCAGTTGCTTGAGGGAACATCGACGATGGGCCTGAGCTCCACCGAGAATTGGTTCGCCGCTAGGTGAATCGAATTCGGAGATTTTCGCTCAATCAGAACATCCTGGGTGGGACTGTTTTCGTGTTGAATCCGAGTTTGCCTAATCCCGCTAATCTGTGACCAACTCTGACCTGCCTCAATAGTGAATGCAATGCTCTCGAACAATTCGTCAGGTGACTCAAGATGCGATCCGCGAATAACCTCCCTAGCTTGAGTCACTTCAATCCCGGCATCGGAGTCTTTCAGCCATCCATGCGCTTCGACAGGTGAGCAATGCAAGAGAGTGTAAAGCTCTCCGTGCGCCTCACCGTGCATTGTGGACGCATTGGCGAAGTGGAACGTCTTTAGGTCGGAAAGAACTTCCAGTTCATGTATGTTGCCGCCAACATTCCGAAGTAGTCCGGCGCGCTTGTCATCGAAGTTGTTGGGACGCCACCAGTAACCAAGCACCGGTTCGTTTTCGGGATTGGCCTTCTCATTCATTCCCGCCGCTCCTCGTGCGAGATCAGCGCCAGCAGCAATTGCGAGGCGCGCTGCGGCGTAATCGCCTTCGCCAGGATTTCATCGACCATGGTGGCGAAGAGGGTGTGCCGGATGGGGCTGGTCAGCTCGTCCATCAGGTCGTGTTGCACCCGCGCCGCGAGTTGCGTGGCGGCGATCCGGCGCAGGCGGATGTCGAGCTCCCCTGACTCCGTCAGCCACCGGCGGTGTTCGCCGATCGCGGCAACCAGTTCGCCGACCCCCTCGCGGGTCACGGCGCTGGTCCGGATCACCGGCGGCTGCCAGCCAATTGCCTCTTGTGGCTCGCCGAAGGTCAGTGTCTGCAACCGGCGCAAGTCGCGGGCGAGGTCGTTCGCTTCGGGCCGGTCCGCCTTGGTCACCACCACGATGTCGCCGATCTCCAGCGCCCCCGCCTTGAGCGCCTGCACGCTGTCGCCCATGCCGGGCGCCTGGACCAGCAGCGTCGTCAGCGCCAAGTCAGCGATCGCGACCTCGTCCTGGCCGCTGCCCACCGTCTCGATCACGATCGGATCGAACCCGGCCGCGTCGAAGACCAT
>JALZMD010000280.1 GCA_030858375.1 Chloroflexota bacterium | reverse complement strand
TCTGTCTCGATCGTCAGCCGGATCACGTCCTGCTCGGTGCCGGAGCCCGGCAGCCCCTTGCGCCAGACGAACTGCTGCGTGACCGGTACGATTTCCGTCTCGACCCTGATGTCGGTGATCTTCATGACGTTTCCCTGCTCCCCTGCGGCTACGGTTCGACGACGACGATGTCATGGATGCGAATGGATGGAACCATGATCGAAAGCACACCGTCCTGCCACGTCCACTGCACTGGATCGGCGCTCGGCTCAAGCGTGACCGAACGCGGGCGCTGCTCATGCCGCAGGGTGATTTGTACCCGCTCGATCGGGTCGAGGTCGTCGAACTGCACGCGCCGTGGATTGAGCATTTCACCGGCCCCGCGGTTGATCAGATTGATGGCCAGGCGTCCGTCCTGCGTGCGTGTGACCACTTCGAGGGCGGGAGGACCGTCCACCTCGACCTCCCAATCGATTTCCAGCCGGTCGATCAGGCCACCAATGAAGTCCCGGAGCAGGGGCGTGTGCCCGTTGTAGTACTCGCGGAAGATGTCGCCGTGGATGCTCGTGACCGAGCCCTGCCCGATACGATGGTGCGCCACGACGGTATGGTCAGTGGTGTCCTTGGCCGCCTCCTGCTGCTTCATCAGGAGCGTCCACGGTTCAGCCCGGTCGCCAACCGCTACCGGTTGCCAGGGGCCGGTCATACCGACCGCGCGCTGGGCGATGGGGAGGTAGCTCCAGCCCTCGACCGGGTCACCGTCCGGCGTGGCCCCTGTCCACTCCGGGAAGTCGATGGCAGCGGTGATGCCAGTGATGATGACGTGGCCTCCGTTGCGGATGAATGTGTCAAGCGTGGCGCGGGTTTCGTCCGATACCGCCGAGCGCTCGGGGAGGATGACCAGCCGGTAGCGGTCGACGTGTCGCTGGAAGGAATCCTCGGTCAGGACATCCGTCGAGAATTGCTGCTCCAGAAGACTGTGCAGGGCGCCTTCGATCGGGTGGTTGTTGTCGGCAAAGGTGTAGGTGCCATCGACCTTGGCGTAATAGTCGGTGTGGGGATGCAGTACCGTGACTTGGGAACGAGACTCGCTGCGGAAGCAGGTGGCCTGGCGGGCGCGGCAGAAGCGGGCGACCTCACCAAGTGTGTCCTGGTGCCAATCGGTCAGATAGCCGGTGCGTTGTGGCGTGTCGTAGATCATGACCGCGCCGCCGAGGGCCACGCATTCGGACACTTCCTGGGCGAGTTGGGTGGCCGACTTCATGATCCATGGTGCTGGATCGAAATGCTCGCCCGCCTTGGTGAAGCCCCAGGCCATGAGGTCCCAGCTCACGTCCCGGCCATCGAGCAGGCGTCCTTCGACGGCCGCCCGGTCCGCCCCCCAGCGGGAATCGAAATCGCCGCTCAGGTAATCGACCGGGGCCGCGATCGGCTCCGGCTGGCGCATCGTGTACATCCAGTTGCTGGCGACCAGGCATTCCGGTTTCCGTTCGTGCACGGCGTTGGTGTAGGCGGTGACGTGTTCGACGAAGAGGTCGCGGTGGAAATCGAGCCACTCGTGCCAGTGGGCATCGCCGGTCTGTTTCGGGATCTCCGTAATTCCGGTGCGATGCATGAACTCGGTCTGGCAGGCCTCGCGCCAGTCGGGTTTCGAGGCCCAGTTCTCGCCATCGACCCAGAAGCCATCGACGTCGTACTCGTCGATGAGTTCCAGCATCTGGGGAATCATGTACTCGCTGGTGTAGCCGCTCAACCGGCTGGTCGAGATCGCCCACGGCATGCCTTGGGCATCCGGTGTGCCGTCGGCGTCGAGCCGTGCCCACTCGGGGTGATGGACGATCGCCTGCGTATCCCAGACCCCCGAATAGTGCATGCCGAGGGGAATGCCGAGCCGTTTCGTGGCTTCGCGGTGGATCCGCAGCGAGTCGTTGACCACGCCCGGCGAGGTGTAGCCCACCTTGGTTGGCCAGCTCGTGAACCCTGCGTGCCCCTTGCAATCGCACTGGATCCAGTCCGGCCTCACCCGTTCCAGCCGTTCGACCAGGTGCTCGACCGTCAGCTCGCGGCCCAGCTCGGTATCGCCGGCGTGTGCGTGCAGGTCGTAATGGATGCCGAAAAAGGCGTCGTCGTGCCAGCGTTCGGTCGTGTCCGATGATGCGCGGTTGGCATCAGAAGTCATGGTGAATGGTCCTCGTCGTGGTGTTGTACGGGCGACGTAGGGTCGACCCGAGGTACAAACGTCATTCTGAGCGTCAGCGAAGAATCTCCGTGCGAAGCACTCGACGGTGCAGCGAAGTGATAGCCGGCGCTTGGTCCTGGCTACACTGACATCCACCTGCGGTGGATCGGCTTCGCCGGGAGACCCTTCGCTCCGCTCAGGGTGACGACCTTGCGTTGCAGTGAGTGGATCAACAATGTGCCCTATGCCTTGACGGCGCCGGAGGTCACCCCCTTGATGAAGTACTTCATGCCGACCGAGAAGACGATCAGTTGCGGCAGCGTGGCCACGATGTAGCCAGCCGTTTGCTTGCCCAGATCGGGCCGGGTCGAAAACTCGTTGGAAACGGGGTTGTACTGCTCCAGGGCGAGCATGATCGTCTGCTGGTCCTGGGGCAGCATCAGGCTCGGCCAGATGAAATCGCTGTAGATACCGACGAAGTTCATAATGGCCACCGTGACCAGGATCGGGAAGGCCAGCGGCAGCGCAATCCTGATCAGCGATTGCCATTCGCTGGCCCCATCGATCCGGGCCGCCTCGAAGATTTCGGCGGGCTGGCTCCGGAAGAACGTCGTGATCAGGAACATCCCGAACGGCAATCCCCCCGCCACGTAGAAGATCACCAGGCCCCACAGGGAGCCCCGGAGGTTCAGGTCGTTGGCGAGGATGAAGTGCGGCGTGAGCAGGATCACGCCAGGTATCATCATCACCGAGAGCACGAGGTAGAAGAGCACTTCCCGTCCCGGGAACTGGATGCGTGCAAAGGCATAGGCAGCAAGCGAGCTGATGATCAGGATCCCCAGGATCGAAACGCCGGTCACGACCAGCGTCCGGATCGCCGAGGGGATCAGGTCAGTCATCGCCGTCTGGTAGTTGTCCCAGTAGAGCGGCCATGGCCACGACCAGAACTCGAGATAGATGAGGATCGAGCGCCGCAGCGAGAGCGAGATCATCAGCGCGAAGATGAAGAAGGTCAGGAACAGGAAGAAGATCAGGACGCCGTAGTGCAGGCTCGTTCCAAGTGGGCCACCAAGTTTCTGCCAGGCGCCCTTCGGTGGAATCGTCGTGGCCGGTTTGGTATGCGCGTGGGTGCTCATGCGATAGAACCCTCCCGTTCTAGGCGTCTTCGACGCCGTCATTGCGGCGGAGCCGGAGCACAACGAACGTCGCGACGAGAATGAACAGGAACAGGATCACGCCGACCGCCGAGGCGTAGCCGAAATCGCCGTCCGCGATTCGCATGTACATCTGGAGCGACGGAATGTAGGTGGTCATGCCAGGACCGCCCCGGGTCAGGATGAAGATCGACACGAACCCCTGAACCGTGCCGGCGATCGCGAAGAAGAGGAGTATCCGGAACTGCGGCACAAGCAGCGGGAGGTCAATGTTGCGAAACCGCTGCCAAACGCTCGCGCCGTCAACCTTGGCCGCGTCGAAGAGCTCACTGTTGATATTAAGTAGGCCGCCGAGGAGGATCAGCAGTGCAAACGCATCCACCCACGGGAATCCAACGCCGATGATCGCCCACAGCGCCGTTTCCGGATTCCCGAGCCAGGCGGTTTGCAGGTTGTCGAGGCCGAGCACGCCGAGCAGTTCATTGATCAATCCGGTGTCAGGATCGTAGATCTGGCGCCACATCAGCGTGAACACGAGACCGGGCACGACGGTGGGCAGGATGAAGAGGGTGCGGAAGATGTAGGAGTGCCATGAGTTGCGCAGCCAGAAGATCAACTCTGCGATCAGCAGCGGCACGGTCAGCGTCTTGATCACACTGGTGACCGTGATGATGAGCATGTTCTTGATGCCGACCCGGAAATAGGGATCGTCGAACAGGATATTCTGGTAATTGTCGAAACCGACCCATTCCGTAATCGAACGTAGACTGTAGTTCGTGAACGAGTAATAAATGGCCATGGCAGCCGGGTAGTAACTGAAGAGGGCAATGAGCGCCACGGCGGGCAGGGCAAACAGGTAGGCGATGCGCGCCTTCCACGCCCGGCGCATGGTGCGCGTCGCTACCTTGCGGTACGGATCGATTACGGCCACGATCGCGCCGGTGAGGAGCAGCGCGTAGATCCCGTTCCCGATCGCCCACGCCAGCCGCAGGGTGGACGCGCTGGACGCACTCGAAGCCGCCGACGGGTCGAGCGCTTGCCAGGTCCCGCTGCGCGGGACTACCAGCCACGCGGACTCGCTGCCGGGGATGATCGCCTCCAGGTCACTCCCCTGGCTCACCGCCGCCGTATACACGGTGGCCCCGGTTGCGCTGAGCTCCGTGAACCGGCCGTTGGCGTCCCCGACCAGCACGTCGCCGGTGCCGGGATCGTAATTGAGCCCGCGCACGGGGTAGGCGCCAATGGAGGTCGACCACGCCTCGGCGCCGTCAGGGGCGAGCATGGTCACGTTGCCCTTGTCGCTCCCGGCGAGGACGCCTTCGAGCCCGGGGGAGCTTGCCACGCGCGAGATCGGCGCGTTCAGTTGGGTCATCCAGACTGGTTCTTCCGGTGAGGCCGAGGTGAAGTAGCCAACGTTGGAATTCGCGGTCCCGAAGACTACGCCATCCAGCCACGGCGCCATCGACGTCACTGGTTGTGCGATCTGGTAGGTGACGGCGGCCTCCCCGTCGTCTGCGCCGAAGAAGCTGATGTAGAAGCGGATGCCAAACGCGCCAACACCATGGGCGACATAAAAGCCGTCGCTGGCTGGCGCGAGTGCCAGGACGCGCCCATTGACGGTGCGTATGGAACCGGGCTCAAGATCGTGCGAGTAGGTGATGACCCGGCCGTTTGCGGTCCCGACCAGAACCGACCCATCCGCCAGGGAAGCGATCGCGCCAACCGTTTCCTCGACCTGGGCGGCGGCGGTGGAGCTGAGGGCCGCATTGTGCGTGACCACCTGGTTGTCACGGCTGGCGGTGATGACTCCGCCGTCAGCCGTGCCCACGGCGGCGACCAGGCCGTCGGTTTCGACGCTGGTCGGGGTCAGCAGGGTACCCCCGCCGCTCTCCCGGCTTGTCAGCAACCAGAACGTTCCGTTCAGTACCAGCCCCAGCAGGATGACGCTGACGATGACGAGACGTTTGCGGGACCCTGTCATATCACTCCTGAAAGGCGAACGACCGCCACTTTGAAACGCGGGCCAGGAAATGAGGACCGCGAACCGCCAGCCCATCGCCACGGATGGTGCTGGCGGCCTGCGGACTGGAGATCAGGTGCCCGGCTGGCGGGCCGGATCGTCGATATCGGCCTGGGTCAGACCGCCGAGTTCGAGGTAGGAATCGAAGTTATCCGTGTGATACGCCTGGAGTTGCGCGGCGTAGTCGTCGGGGGCGATGGCGTCGTTGAGCACCTCGGCCAACAGGTTGCGAAGGTTCTCGCCATGCTGCCCACCACCACCAGACATCC
This sequence comes from Chloroflexota bacterium, assembly GCA_030858375.1. Lineage (GTDB taxonomy): Bacteria > Chloroflexota > Chloroflexia > Thermomicrobiales > UBA6265 > JACCYX01. Next base: position 4,289 of record JALZMD010000280.1, on the reverse strand, counting down.
AGAATCCGTTGTAGTTGGCCTCGGCGTTGCCCATTTCATTGAGGTCGGCGAAAAGTTCCTCTTCAACGGCGGGTACCTCTACACCGGTCAGCTGCAACGGACCGGCCGGCGAGAAGCCCGGTTGCGCCCATTGCGCATCGAGATAGGGCTGGTACCCTTCGGCACTGAGCCAGAACATCGCGAAGTCGACCGAGAGGTCGGTTTGCGCCTGGTCTTTCTCGATGACGCTGATGTACTCACCCGAGGCAGATTCCACGGATTTCGGCGCGCATTGGATGAGGTCGCCCTCCATGGTCGGGTTCTCGAAGGTCGACCAGGCGAAGGTCCTCACTGCGCCAGCCTCGATCCCGAGTTCGGCCAGGCGTTCCGGGCTCAACTCCGCCATGTCAGCGGTGAGCTGGCCCAGGTTCCAACTGCCGTCGGGAATAATCGCGACCTGTTGCTGCAGGAACTTGGTGTAGGTATCAGTGGTGACGTACATGTCCTCAGTCGCGTACCGCGGGAACATCGCCTGGAAGTTGGTGACGATCTCGGCTATGGCCGGGGTGTCGAACCGCAGGGTGCCGTCCTGGACCCCCTTCATGAAGCGTTGGGCGTTGTAGGTATAGAGGTTGTGGATCATGGGTTCGTCAGGATCGAAGGTGAACGCGCCGTCGAACTCGGGATCGTAATTCCAGTCGCCTTCCTGGGCCCGCACGGTTTCAACCCAGTCCACGTGGTACTGGTCGAAATAGACCTCCGCGAACCACTGCGGGAGTTGCCAGGCGTAGTTGATCCCGACCGGGGTGATACCCGCTTCCTGAAGCTTGGTGCTCGCGTCAACGAATTCGGTCCAGGTTGTGGGCGGTGCGGCGACCCCTGCCTGGTCGAACAGGTCCTGGTTGTAGAACCAGTTGATGTGCACGGCCCGTGTGGGGAGCATGATCCGGTTGCCAGCCGGATCGAGCGCCCGGATCAGCTCCCAGTTGAGATCGGCATCCCACATCTGGCCCGAATAGGGGTTGGTCGTGCCCCGATACATATCCAGGTTGACATAGCCACGGTACGTAGGCTGGTAATTGCCACCCACAATATCTACCGCGATGTCATCCGCAGCGAGTTGGGTGCCCAGCCAGCTCGCGTACTCGGCCCCCCGGGCCGCCGTATCCCAGGCGATTTCCACATCGGGTTGGCGCTCCTGATAGGCATTGGTTAGCGCTTCCTTGACGGCGTCTTCAGGATCGTTGTTGGTGGCAATCACCACGCGTCCGGAAAGGGTCTGGGCCGGGGCCAGCGCCCGCCGCTGCACCGACCCTGGTGCGCCGAGCGCCTGGCGTCCGCCGATGATGCCAACCGCGGAGGCGGCCAGGCTTCCCTGAATCGCGGATCGTCGAGAGAATCGAGGATGGTTCATGCGATGGAACTCCTTGTGGCAGGTGGTACAGGCACGGCCGGTGGGTGCGCGGTGGCCAACCTGGCGGTCGGCGCCGGGCAAGGGGAGTCGGTGAGTAGCGGGCTCCTTTCTGGGCGCACCTGCCAGTCGCTCAAGGCAGGAATGGACGCGAAGCGTGTCGTGACGCATTCCACGGCTTCGCTGAATCATCCGGTCAGCAGATTGTCAGACCAATACGTTGAGCATAGGACAGGCTGCAATTCCTGTAAAGGGGTTGGCCCGATTCTCGTGAACGACGCCCGGTCCGTCAGGCGCAGGTCACGGCGCTCCGGTCCCACCGGTTGAACTTTGGATCGGGCAAGCCAGAGGAAAGGTTCGCCCGCGCGTCCAGCCAGAGGTCGGTCCAGGCGATTGGGTCGTGCAATTCGCTGCCTGGATCGGACGCGCTCCGCGCCACGAAGCCCGGGAAGGCGCTCCGGCCAGTTGGTTGCCCGATCGGGTTGTAGCGGAGGTCGAAGCTCCAGCGCACATGGTCACTCGCGTTCTTCAGCGAGGCGTGGGGAGTCCTCCGGTTCATGATCAGGATGTCACCGGCTTCCATCGGTAACGGCACCTCTTCGCCCGGCGCCCCCAGGTACGGATCGGGGATGTGCAGGCCCACGCCGCCGTTGCGGTTCACAGCTGCCGTGTCATTGGCGCAGTGCGGGAGTAGTCCCTCGCGGTGATGCCGAGGTGAAACCACCATGCAGCCGTTCTCGAGCGTCGCTCGCGTCAGCGGCAGCCAGACCGTGATCGTCTCGGTTTCGTCGGCGTCCTCGGTGACGACGCCGTTGTCCTGGTGCCAGGGCGTGGCCACGATCTTCGGCCGCCCTGTGGCGGGATCGACTGGCGCCGCGTGCTCGGGTGGCTTGAGCCGGACGTGCTGGACCGGGTTGGCGTAGATTTCGGGCCCGATCAGCGATTCCATGGCGTCGAGGATCGCCCCGTTCCGCAGCAGGGCGAAGACCGCCGGCCCGGTCCAGAACGGGGTGTCGGCCCGGACGTTGCCCTGGGGGAGCGAGCAATCGAAGCACTGCGTGTGGTCGGTGCCGGTTTCGGCGTAGATCCGGGTCAGCCGGTCCGAGAAGGTGAGGTCGTCGTAGGTGGATGCGAGCTCGCCGGCCGCCAAGAGGTCGGTTGCCAGCCGGTCGAGCACCTGCTCGTACTCGGCGATGATGGGATCGAGATCCCGCTGCTTGTCGAGCGCGCCGCGTACCACGAGGTAGCCCTCCTGGTCGAACGTTTCCCGTTGCTCCGTCGTCAATGATCCCGCCATTGTTATCCTCCCTGGTCGTTCCGGTGACCTGGCTGATCGAGCCTGTCTTGGTGGCATCCTGGTTGTCGCGTATGGCAACGGCTGTACCATGTAGGAGCTGGCTGCGCTGGCCCGCACGTAGGGGAAGGGAAACGAGCACGATGCCTCATCCACTGGTTGATCAGTTGCGGTTCGCGCGGTTCGAATGGATGCGCTCGCTGGACGGCATCGACGATGACGACGCTCGGCGCCGTCTCGAACCAATGAACTGCATCAGTTGGATGATTGGCCACCTTGCCGACGGGGAGCAGAACTCGTTCCTCGGGCGGCAGGGTGTGCCCTTGGCCGTGCCCGGATTGCACGCCATCTGTGGATTCGGCAATCCCGCCAGCACCCCGCCCCTGGCCGAGATGTGGACAGCCTGGCACGAGGTGACGCGCGCCACGGATGCGATCCTCGACGCGTTCACCAGCGACGATTTGCTGGCGATGCCGGCGGTGGCTACATCCTTGTCGTCCGATTCCAACGGAACGATGCTGCTTCGCGTGATCGGCCACTACTGGTTTCACAACGGCGAAGCGCAAGCCGTCCGTCAGTTGCTCGGTCACCGGAACCTTCCTGATTTCGTTGGGAACATGGGGGCGATGGCTCCCTACCGGACCGCCTGACGACCAACTGGCCAGAGGATCCTTCAAGACGATTCCCAGTCCCTGGCATCGACTGCCGGGTGAGCGCTTGGAACCGGCCCGGCTCCAGATGGGGCGCCAGCCAGGGCTCGTTGTATCCCCCATGTCATCCTCCGTGATGTCGAACGGTCCGCGTCCTGTGGATGGGACGCGGACCGTTTGCCCGCGTGAACTAGCCGATTTCCGCTTCGAGGTCGGCGATCATCTGGTCGACCGCTTCTTCCGCCGTCGCCTGGCCAGTCAGCACCTGCTGGAAGGCTGGCAATACCGAGGTGCTCGCCCAGCCCGGCGCGCCGATGAATTGCAGCGGCAACACGCCGATGTCGATCGAGTTTCGGGCCGCGTCGTAGATCGGGTTGTCGGTGATTCGGGCATCTTCGGCGGCCGCCTGCGAGGCCGGGAAGTAGCCGGTCGTCTCCAGGAAGGCGATCGCCACGTCGGGCGTGGTCCAGTGCGTCATCCAGGCCCAGGCAGCGTCCGCATTATCCTCCTTGCAGATGCCGTTGTACTGCGGCGCGACCCCGGCCACCTGCATGACAGGACCGGCCGGGACCGGCACCGTCATCACCTGGTCGGGCGTCAGGTCGGCCATGATCTCGGCGAGCGAGCCGGTGTGGTGGAGCACCATCGCGGTCTGCCCGGTGCGGAAGGCTTGCATAATCTGCGAATAGCTGTCATTCGGCGCGCTCGGCGGGGCGACTTCATCGGTCGTGAACAGTCCCGCCCAGAAGGCGACGGCCTCGATCGCCTCGTCGCGGGAGATGACCGGCACCCCGGCGTCATCCACGGAGAGACCGCCGTAGGCGCGCATGATATTCAGCACGTGGCCCTGACCGCCATCGCCGCCGCGGAGGCCGAAGCCGTAGCGGCCAGCCGCCGGGTCGGTGATGGCGATCGCCGCCTCCCGCATCTCGGCCCAGGTCGTTGGCGGCGCGAT
>JALZMD010000255.1 GCA_030858375.1 Chloroflexota bacterium | reverse complement strand
GCTCTCACCCTACCTGCATTACGGCCAGATCAGCCCGGTCGAAATCGCCCTCGCGATCGACGGCTCCAGCGCACCAGCCGAGGCGAAGGACAGCTTCGTCGACGAATTGATCATCCAGCGCGAGCTGTCGATCAACTTCGTCCTCCACAACAGCGAGTACGACCGCTACGCCGGCCTGCCTGACTGGGGCAAAAAGTCGCTGGCGGAACACGCCGGCGATGCCCGCGAGCATGAGTACAGCCGGGGCGAGCTCGAACAGGCCGCGACCCACGACGACCTCTGGAACATGGCCATGACCCAGATGATCCACGAGGGGTGGCTGCCGAACCGCCTGCGCATGTACTGGGGCAAGCAGATCGCCCTCTGGAGCGTGTCGTCCGAAGCCGCCTTCCGGAACGCGGTCTACCTCAACGACCGGTACTTCCTCGATGGCCGGGACGCCAACAGCTACGGCAATATCGGCTGGTGCATCGGCGGCCGGCACGACCGCCCCTTCGGACCCGAACGGCCCGTAACCGGCCTCGTCCGCCCGATGGGGATCGGCGCGATGAAGCGCACCTTCGACGTCAACGCCTACATCACCGCCATCCGCGAGCGCTGGATCAGCCCCAGGTTGCCGCTCGAATAGGGGATACTTGGAGCAGAGAGCAGATCAAGAGCCGTGCCGGCAAGGAGATCACCATGACCCACAACCACCTCGAACCACTCGACGCCAGGGCGGGCGCCCTGTTCAAGGCGTACGACATCCGGGGCACCGTGCCGGACGAGCTGACTCCCGACATCGCCTACCGGATCGGTCGCGCCACCGCCGCCTTTCTCGGAGCGACCGAGATCGTCGTCGGGCGGGACATGCGGGTTTCGGGTCCAGCCCTCTCGGCGGCGCTGATCGATGGCCTGCGCGACCAGGGGGCGAACGTCACCGACATCGGGCTGGTTTCGACCGACACGCTCTACTTCGCGGTCGGCAAGTATGGCTACGGCGCCGGCGTGATGATCACCGCCTCCCACAACCCCGCCGCCTACAACGGCTTCAAGATCTGCCGGGAAGAGGCGCGTGCCCTTTCGATGGACACCGGCATCGGCGACATCCGGGATCTTGCGGTCAGCGGCGACTTTCCCGAGCCGCCAGCCAAACGCGGCGATCTCGGGGAACGCGACGTGCTCAAGGCCTACGCCGAGCACGTACTCACCATGATCGACCCGAGCAGTCTCAAACCGCTCAAGATCGCGATCGACGCCGGCAACGGCATGGCCGGGGCACTCGTCCCCACCGTTTTCGAGAATCTCCCCTGCGAAATCGTGCCGCTCTACTTCGAGCTGGATGGCACCTTTCCCAACCACGAAGCCAACCCGATCGAACCGGAAAACATCCGCGATCTCCAGCACACCGTGGTCGAACAGGAATGTGACCTGGGGGTCGCCTTCGATGGCGACGCCGACCGGATGTTCCTCATCGACGAGCACGGCGCCTTCATCGGCGGCGACATGACCACGGCGATGGTCTCGATCCAGCTGCTCCGGAAGTTCCCGGATTCCGCCGTGGTCTACAACCTGATCTGCTCCCGCACGGTGCCGGAGATGATCGAGGAGCACGGTGGCCGGCCGATCCGCTCTCGCGTGGGTCACTCGTTCATCAAGGCCACGATGCGAGACGAAGACGCGATCTTTGGCGGCGAGCACTCGGGGCACTTTTATTTCCGGGAGAACTGGTACGCCGATTCCGGCCTGATCGCGCTGCTCACCGTGCTCCAGCTCATGTCGGACGAAGACCATTCGCTCTCCGCGATCCTGGAGCCGATCGACAGCCGCTTCCGCTCCGGGGAAATCAACTCCGAAGTGGCGGATGTCGAGGGCACCGTGAAAAAGGTCGAGGAACACTTCAGCAGCCAGGGCGCCGAGCTCGATCACCTCGACGGCTTGACCGTGGGTTTCGACGACTGGTGGTTCAACCTCCGGGCCTCGAACACGCAACCGCTGCTCCGGCTCAACGTCGAGGCCGACGACAAGGCCCTCCTCGACGAGCGCACCTCCGAAGTCCTCCACCTGATCCGGGGGTAGCGTCGATATGGCAAGCACCAAGGCTTCACCCACTGCCGTCATTCCGAACGGAGCATGCGGAGCGAAGAATCGTCCCCACTGGCTACTGCGCGCAGCGCTTGAACGACATTCCTCTGGTCGGCTGCGCCTCCCGACGGAATGTCGCCTCAGTCGGCCAATCCGGAGGCCGAGACGCCAGGAGATACCGCTGACGCTGCCTCCCGTCGCCTACGGCTCGGTGCGGAATGACACTCGCTCCACTGCGCGCAGGGATCCCTTGCAGCCTGCAGGGGCCGCTCGGGATGACGGTCTTGGAAAGAGTCGGCGCGATGGTTCGCCCGCGTGCCTGCGTGGAATCCCCGCGGCATGCACCTGACCACCCGGCCCATGGCCGCCGCCGACTGCGAGGCCGTCGCCCGCATCTATAACGAGGGGATCGACGACCGGATCGCGACCTTCGAGACGCTCCATCGCACGGCTGAGGACATCGCGGCGTGGCTCGACACGCGGTACCCGATCGTGGTCGTGCTGGAGGGCAAAGTGGTGGTCGCATTCGCCGCCACGTCGACCTACCGTCCGCGCGCGTGCTACGACGGTATCGCCGAGTTCTCGGTCTACGTCGCCCGTTCCGCCCGCGGCCGGGGCGCAGGCCGCCTCGCCATGGAGGCCCTCATCGAGGCCGCAGAGAAGGTCGGGTTCTGGAAACTGCTCTCGCGCGTCTTTACCGAAAACACGGCCAGCCTCGGTTTGCTCCAACGGGTCGGCTTCCGTCAGGTCGGCGTCTACGAGAAGCACGCGAAGCTCGACGGCACCTGGCGGGACGTGGTCATCGTCGAGCGGCTCCTGGGGCCATTCGATGACGACTGAGCGCCTTCCCAGGGCAACGTGGGATGCCGGCTGGCATCCCGACCAGGCGTCGGTCGAGGCGCTGGCGGCGCTCACGCCCGGTGCCGTCGTCACCGTCGTCAAGCGTGCCCCCGATGGATCCGAGGCGGCCCGGTACGACGCGACTGTGGCGACGACAGCCGCCCCTTCACCGTGGGTCGAGCTGGTCGCGGAGTGGACACTGCCGCGCGTTGATGTCTCGGGGCTGGTGTTCGAAACAGGCGACACGCTGCGGGAGTTCTTCTCGGCGGAGCACCCGTACAACGCCTTCGCCGTGATTGGCCCGGACGACACGGTGCGCGGCTGGTACGGGAACGTAACCTACCCCGCGTTCATGGAGGCGGCGAGCGGCGAGGACATCCTCGTCTGGCACGATCTCTACCTCGACGTGGTAATCCTGCCCGATGGCACGAGACACCTGCTGGACGATGACGAACTGGAGGAATCCTCGATCCCGTCAACGGATCCCGGGTTCGCGGCGGCGATCATCCAGGCCCGCCGCGAACTGATCGACCTCATCCCCCGGCTGGCCCCCGGCAAGCCCGGCCTTCCACCATCCCCCGCCCCCATCTGTCCCACGGCTGGATCATGACATTGCTTCGTGCTCGGAGGTCATGTGCGGAGAGCGCCGGTTGACCATCAGGGAGGCGATGACCGCGGTGCCGAGGATCGTCGAGATCACCGCCAGGCTCAGCAGGGGTGGAATCTTGAGCACATCGACCAGCATCATCTTGGCTCCCACGAAGACGAGCACGGTGGCCAGGGCCGGCTTGAGGTAGCGCAACCCCGCCAGGTAGCCGGCGAGCACGAAGTAAAGTGCGCGCAAGCCGAGAATGGCGAAGATGTTGCTGGTGAACACGATGAACGGGTCGTCCGTGATCGCGTAAATCGCCGGGATCGAATCGACCGCGAATATAAGGTCGGTGCTCTCAACCAGTAGGAGCACCAGGAAGAGCGGCGTCATGTACCGGACACCGTCCCGCCTCATGAAGAAGCGCTGGCCTTCGTACCCCTCGGTTACCGGGTACATGCGCTTGGCGAGACGGACGACCCGGTTCGATTCGAGGGATGGCGCGGCGTGGGCGGACCGGAAGATCTTGATCGCCGTCAGGATCAGGAACGCCCCGAAGACGTAGATCATCCAGTGCAGCGTGCTGAGCAGGATCCCGGCAAACGCGATCAGTATCGCCCGCATGATGAGCGCGCCGACGATGCCCCAGAACAACACCCAGTGCTGGTAGGCGGCGGGCACCGCGAACGCCGAGAAGATGAGCAGGAAGACGAAGACGTTGTTGACCGAGAGCGATTTCTCGTCGAGATAGCTAGTGGTCCACTCCAGGCCAGCCTCCTGGCCGCGGAACACGTAGACCCCGATGTTGAAAACGATCGCGAGACCGATCCAGACGGCGCTCCAGGCAAGGGCTTCCCGCCGGGTGACCTCGTGGGCATCGCGATGGAACACACCCAGGTCGAGCGCCAGCATGGCCCCAACGAAGGCGAGGAAAAGAATCCAGGGCAGCAGATCCCAGAACATGCGAACTCCTGTTTCAGGATGGGTCAGCCTCGCGCCCCGCACCCTGGGAGCGGATAGGGGGCATCGAGCGCTGGTACGTTCAGTTCCGCGTGGAGGGGTTAGTCGTCCCAGTCGAACTGGTCGTGCTGCCGGTGGCGAGACGCCCGGTCGGGTCGCTCCATGTCGTCTTCATGGCGGCGGGGAGGACGATCGCGGTCGCGATCATCGTCATCATGATCATCTGCCAGGCGGTCGATCATGCCCCGCAGGCCGCGCCTCCGGGGTTTGCCGGTGGTGGAACGAGACCGGTCACGATCGAAGAGGTCGAGCAGGCCATCGAACATGAGGGAGAACCTTTCCGTGAGGAGCCGGACACAAAAAAGCCCCGGCCCCATCCAATTGGATGAGCCAGGGTCTGACCGGCGAGAAAGGTCTCGCAGCAACGTCCGGTGCGGGGTTCGCACGGATTGACGAACGTTGCTCTCTTCCGAGGATACGGAAGCGGGCTACTCCCCCTATGTTTTCGATTGTACAGAACCCGGACCGTTCGTCAAGGGGCTCGTCCAGGATTGAATGCGGCGTCTTCCCGGTCCAGGCCGCGCATCGCTTCGGCGCGGCCCTGGCGGGCCCAGCGGGATGATTGCGGCCGATCCGACGCGGCGTCGTTGGGGAGGGCGGGTGTGCGGCCCCAGATCGCTGCTGTGACGGCGGACACAATGACCGCCAGTTCCTCCGGCGAAGGTTCGGGTGAGATCGACATGGTCATCGGTGCGCGCTCGCTCACAGCGGGATGTTCCCGTGCTTGCGTCGCGGGGTGACTACCCGCTTCGAGCGCGCCAGGGCCAGCGACGTGATCAGCCAGGGTCGCGTGGTGTGGGGCTGGATCACGTCGTCGATGTACCCCCGCGAGGCCGCCTGGTAGGGGCTGGCGAAGAGCTCCTCGTATTGCTCGACCAGTTCCTCCCGGCGGGCGGCCGGATCGTCGGCGGCCGCCAGCTCGCGCCGGAAGACGAGGCCGACCGCCGCGCTCGGCCCCATCACCGCGATCTCGGCCGTGGGCCACGCAACGTTGAAATCTGCCCCGATGTGCTTCGAGCACATCACCACGTAGGCTCCCCCGTAAGCCTTCCGCGTAATCACCGTGACCTTGGGTACGGTTGCCTCGGCGTAGGCGTAGAGCAGCTTCGAGCCGTGGCGGATGATGCCGTTGTACTCCTGGTCGGTGCCGGGCAGGAAACCGGGGACATCGACAAAGGTCACCAGCGGGATATTGTAGGCGTCGCAGGTGCGGATGAAGCGGGCGCCCTTGATGCTGGCGGCGATATCGAGCGTTCCGGCCAGCACACTTGGCTGGTTGGCGATAATCCCCACGGCGTGACCGTCGAGCCGTCCGAAGCCGGCAATGAGGTTGGCCGCGTGCCGGGGCTGGACTTCGAAGAACTCGCCGTCGTCAAGGATCTCGCCCAGCACGTCGTGCATGTCATACGGTCGCGCGTTCGATTCCGGAACGAGGCTGTCCAGATCGGGAGACTCCCGCGCCGGCTCATCGTCCGGCGGAAAGTACGGCGCGTCATCGAGGTTGTTCGACGGCAGGAAGCCCAGCAGCAGACGCACCTGCTCGTTGAGGTCGTCCTCGTCGGTGGCGGTGAAGTGGGCCACGCCGGTGGTTCCGGCGTGGGTTTCCGCGCCGCCGAGCGCCTCCATCGTGACCGTCTCGCCGGTCACGGTCTTGATCACGTCCGGTCCGGTGATGAACATCTGGCCAATACCCTCGACCATGAAGATGAAATCGGTCATCGCTGGCGAGTACACGGCACCGCCCGCGCACGGCCCGGCGATGATCGAGATCTGGGGCACGACGCCCGAGGCCCGGACGTTGCGGAAGAAGACCTCGCCGTACCCGGCCAGCCCCTCGACCCCCTCCTGGATCCGGGCGCCGGCGGAATCGTTGATGCCGATGATCGGGCACCCGTAGCGCTCGGCAAGGTCCATCAGCTTGACCATTTTCTCGGCGTACGCCTCGCCCAGCGAACCGCCGAAAACGGAAAAATCCTGGGAGAAAACGGCCACCTGACGACCGTCGATCGTCCCGAATCCCGTGACAACGCCGTCACCGAAGGGTTGGGACTTCTCCATCCCGAACTGGGTCGCGCGGTGCCGCACGAAAGGGTCCAGTTCGGTGAACGAATCCTCGTCCAGCAGCGCGGTCACGCGGTCGAAGGCGCTGCGCTTGCCGCGCCCGGCCTGCTTCTCGCGGGCCACATCGCGTTGCGCCTCGATCTGCTCCCGGTAGTCCGCGAGATGCTCGGCCTTCGACCGCTCAAAGTCCGTGCCCTTGACCTCGCTGTCAATGCTCACCCCGGTCACCCCCATAAGTTCCCTCTTCCAACCGCGGATCCCGCTGCCAGAGGGCATTGTACCGGGAGCGCGGGACCCCAACGTGTGGCACCCCTCCCGTGCGCACCGTCACCCGCCCGATCGTTCTTTCGCTAGACTGATCCCCATGCAGCCACGCAGCCGGAGGATCGGCAATGGAACCGGCACGTCTACGAGAGGTGAGAGGGAATGACCCAGCGCATCTACATCCCCTCGGCCGAGGGGAACACCGGTAAATCCACCATCGCGCTCGGCCTCCTGGAGGCCCTCAAGCGGTCGGGTCGGCGTATCGGCATCTTCGCCCCATCGCTCGCTCAACCACCGGTCCTGACTATATCCTCGACCTCCTGCTGGCCTTTCTCGATGCACCAGCCGCCAGCGACCTCGTGGGTACGACCTATGACGATGTCCACGCCGACCCCGGGGCCGCCCTCTCCCGGATCGTCAGCCGCTTCAAGGCGATCGAGCATCGATTCGACATCGTCGTCATCCTTGGCTCGGATTACACCGACGTTTCGTCGCCGGCCGAGCTCGGCTACAACGCGCGGATCGCGGCCAACCTCGGGGCACCCGTTCTCCTCGTTCTCGGGGGGCGAAGCCACGACCAGCGGTCTCCCGGCGAAGGCGAAGTTTTCACCGGGTCCGCCCGGAGTGCCGACGACATGTTCCTGCTGGCGGAACCGACCCTGCCCGAGCTCGGCGGCGAGCACGCCCAGTTGGCCGCGGTCATCGTCAACCGTGCGGATCCCACGCAGCTGTCGGAGATCACTGCCGCCATCGTTAGGGCCATCGAGCCCACCGCCCCGGTTCCCGTGTGGTCGATCCCGGAGGATGCAATTCCTCGTCGCTCCGACGCTCCACGCCGTCACCCTGGCGCTGGATGGCATCCTGGTCCAGGGAGATCCGGAACTGCTTTCCCGGGAGGTCATGAGTGTCATCGTCTCCGCAATGTCGATGGAGAACGTGCTGACCCGGCTCGTCGAGGGCGCGGCCGTGATCGTGCCGGGCGACCGGTCGGAAGTCCTGCTGGCGGTGCTGATGGCACATGAAAGTGACGCGTTCCCCACCCTCTCCGGCATTGTCATGAACGGTGGATTCGCCATGTCGCCAGTCATTGAGCGACTGGTAACCGGGCATGCGACGGACCTGCCAATCGTCACCACGGGGCTCAACACGTTCGAAACGGTGCTCCGCGTCACCGGGACTCGTGGCCGGCTCGCGGCGGAATCGCAACGCAAGCTCGACCTGGCCCTTTCGCTCTTCGATGATCACGTCGATTGCGATACGTTGCTGGCGACACTCGACGTTGAGCGAGCCAATATCGTGACCCCGTTGATGTTCGAGTATCAGCTGCTGGAGCGGGCGAGAAGCGATCGCAGGCACATCGTGCTGCCCGAAGGCGACGGCGACCGGATCCTGCGGGCTGCCAGCACGCTGCTCCAGCGCCAGGCCGCCGAACTCACCATTCTGGGTGACGAAACCGGGATCGCCGCCCGTGCGGTGCGCCTGGGTATCGACGTGTCCGGAGCGCACATCCTGAGCCCAGTCGCACCTGGGCTTCGCGAACAGTTTGCGCGGACCTACGCGGAACTCCGTGCCCACAAGGGCGTCACCCTGGCGACAGCCCGGGAAATCGTCACCGATGTCTCCTACTTCGGCACCATGATGGTCTACCTCGGTTTGGCCGATGGCATGGTGTCCGGCGCGGCCCACACCACCGCCCACACGATCCGGCCCGCCTTCGAAATCATCAAGACGGCTCCCGGCGTCTCCCTGGTCTCCAGCGTGTTCCTGATGTGCCTGGAAGACCGTGTGCTTGTCTACGGTGACTGTGCAATCAATCCCAACCCCACCGCCGAACAGCTGGCCGACATTGCGGTATCGTCTGCCCAGACCGCGATACGCTTTGGCATCGAACCCCGGATTGCGATGCTCTCTTACTCGACGGGCGAGTCGGGGGCCGGGGATGACGTGGAGAAGGTGCGAACTGCCACAGCGCTTGTTCACGAACGCCGGCCCGATCTCCTGGTCGAAGGGCCGATCCAGTACGATGCCGCGGCCGATGTCGGGGTGGCCGCAACCAAGATGGCAGGGTCGCCGGTAGCGGGCCGAGCGACAGTCTTCATCTTTCCCGACCTCAACACCGGCAACAAT
>JALZMD010000247.1 GCA_030858375.1 Chloroflexota bacterium | reverse complement strand
TAAAGCAAAACCCATCACCGTCTCGCAATCGGTATTGGCCTGGGTTCGCTTGTCCTGATCGCCGTCGCCTGCTGGTTCTTCGCCAGATGAGTGGATGCGCCACACGTTCTTTCCAGAGAATCCGTCATTTGACGGATTGCGTGAGGCCCGTGACGCATTACACTCATACCAATTGATGGAACCACAGGCATGCAGGCGCTCACAGTGGCGTGGTCTCGCCGGGGAATGATGCAGTGACCGAAAACTCGAAGCAGTCATCAGGGTATGTGCCCGGTGATGTCGATGACCGCGGTAAATGGCGCGAGAGTCTGGCCCCACCTGCACCCGCCAGGTCGGCTGCGCTGGTGATCGCCGGAGTAGCCATGGCCGTGGCGATCACCGCCATTGTGTGGCTCGGGTTCGATGCCCTCTGGCCCCTGGTTGCCGGAGAACCAAACGAGGAGACCGCTCGCTATGGGCGTGGGCTCATTTACGGGTCCGGCTCGTTGACCTCCACACTCCTGCTCACGAGATCCGGTATCGTCAGTATTCCGCGAAATCTGCCGCAAATCGATCTCACGGACAACTTCTACCGGACGTACGACCTGATCCTGTTGCTTCTCCAGTTTTTTGGTGAGTTGCTCTGGAAATGGATTCCAGGTTCCTGACTCGACACATAACTCACCTTGCGAATCCGACAGTCCTTCATCACCAGGCGGCACGTCGCGTGCTATCTAAAACTTCTCGTGGAGCACCGGAAAGATCTTGGGAAACAGCGATTGGAGCGTCACCTGCGCCGCCGGGTCGGGATCGCCCCAACTCCGGAATGGGAAGGTCGCCGGGTCCATCCCGCTCCACACCAGCGCGCTCAATCCCTGGATCGTCAGGTGGCAGGCGGGATCGCCGCCCTCGCGGACGGACAGCACGCCGCCCTCGCCCCAGAGCGTCCAGACGCCGTTGTTCCATGGGCACTGGTCATCGACCAGCGTGAAGGCGATGTCCGCTTCGGCGCCAGCGTCTATGCCGCTGATCCCGGTAACCGATATCACCCGGCCCATCGGCGCTGGCCACGCATCCTTGTGTGCCGTCGACGACTGGGCGACCAGGTCCCGGTACCAGAGCTCGGGATATTCTTCCGGACCCAGCTCGATCACGGCCTCGGATACCTGGTCGACGTGCCGCCCAATCCAGGCCAGCAACTGGTAGCGGGCCGCCGCCGTGGTAGCGTAGAACGTGTCGGCCTTGAGCGTCTCGGTGTAGCCGGTGATCTCGAAGGTCATTGCGCCCGTCACTTCGCCATTCTCGCGGACCAGCGCCACCCAGCTCTCGTTCTTGTCTCGCCACTCCACGGCTTTCGCCCGCTCGAAGAGCGCGAAGCCGTGAACGTGAGCCTGAAACTTCTCCGCAAAGGCCCACCATTCGTCGAAGCATTCTTCGATCCCCAGTTGCTCCACCGAGCCCGGCAGTGACATGCGCACCAATGGACCCAGGTGCTCCGGCTTCAAGGTAACGAAGCGGTTCTTGGCGAATTCGGCGTAGCCGAGGCGTTCGTAGAACGAATCCCGGAAGGGATAAAGCGTGGCGACCGGTTCGCCTTTCTCGTGCATCAGTTCGAAGCTGCGGACGATCATGTTCCGGACATGGCCCTGGCGGCGCCCGGTGGGCATCGAGCCCACGCCGCCGATCCCCGCCATTGGGAAGACCTTGCCGCGCACGTTCTCGGACATTGCATGCACCGCGCAGGAGGCTTGTGGTTTGCCGCCGTCGAAGACGGCCAGGCCGGTGCTGTTGGCGAAATACTTGAGGCGTTCGCGAGCCTTGTCGAGATCCGGTTTGGAAGGGGTCTTCCCAAAGGCGTAGTCGCTTACCCCGAGGGTAATGAACTCTTCGGGCTCAACGACGCGGATCTCGACGGTCGAACGATCGGACATGCTCTGGTCATCCTCTGGGTGCTGATTGCCGCTTCCCCGGCAAGCACGGCAGGCGGCATCTGTCCCGCTGGCCGGTGAAGCGGAAACGATGATCAACGGGTGCGGTTTCCTAGAATGCCCAGCCGATACCGAAGATCAGGCTGAGAATGGCGCTGACAATCCCGCTGGCGATCGCCGCGACGATGCCGACGATGATCGCTCGTCCAGTCCCGATGACAAGCGTCTCCCGGATGGCAACGATGGCGGTAATCAGTGCCCAGATGCCGCCCACGAGGGCGGCGATCCAGCCCAGCACCGGGATGAAGCCGAAGAAGGCGAGGACGCCCGGCGCCTGGGCGTACCCTTGAGTCCGCAGCAACGATTCCACGTTGACCTGGGTGCTGTGTGTTCCGAAGATATTCTTGCCAAAGAAGTAGGTCATGGCGGCGAAGATCACCCATCCGATGAATGCCACAACCACGGCCAGGATCACGCGTCCGAACGAATCGGAGAGGGCACCGATACCGGAAGCCAACGCGACGACCGCGACGACGACGGCCGCTTCCTTCGTGGCATTCGCGTCGCGGGTAATTTCCCGGTACACCGGAAGGTCGAGTTTGGCCACGCGAATCACGCGGTTGAGGATGACACCGGCCATCTGGTCCATGGAATGTCCTTGCTTTGGTGAGTGGCTACGTTTCGGGGGCACGTCGATGTCCCCTTCCGTATCCGCGCAAAACCGTACTCTGCCGCTGGATGCAGTGTAAACACCAATCCCGCAATCCGGTAGGAGTGTGCCCCCGATCGCTGACGCGGGCTCTTGATGCGATGTTCCGTTGATCGATCAGACCCGCTTCACACGCTCAGGATCGCGATCAAGAGGCCAACCACGGCGAGCGTTGCGAGTGAGGCGGTGGCAGCCGCCAGCAGGGCACGTTCGGTGCCCAGGCGGGCCGTTTGCGTGATCGAAAAGACCAGGAGCAGGAACGTCCAACCCACCGCAACCGGAAGTGCTACCCAGCCGACGATGGGGAGGACCATGAGCGTCGTCAGCACGATCGGCGCAAACGAGAATCCGGTGGCCCGGAGGAGCGGTGAGAAGCCGACCCGGGTTTCCGGGTGGCCAACCAGGTTGTTGACGGCGAACCAGGCAACAGCGCTGAACGTGAACCAGACGACCGTGGGCGCGATGATTGCTGGTATGTTCAGGACCACCATCAGGACGATCGCCGCCCCGCCGATGCCAATCACAATCCCTGGCACGGGAAGGTATCCCTGGACATGAGCCACGAACCGCCGGTGCAGGCTCCGTGCATCGAGGTCGAAATGATCATCGCGCAGCGCGCGGGGGACGAACGACGTATCACCCTGCATCATCAGGATCACCCCGGCCACGGCGAGCGCCAGCACAACCCAGGTGTCGATGACCTGGCTGATGCCCAGCGCCAGCGACACCAGCCCGACCACGGTCGCAACCTGCGCTGTGCCGTGAGGATCCCGGCTGAGGCTGGAAAGCGTGGCGCCGTTAAACCGGATAACCCCGAAGACACGATCTATCGCCGATTCCTGAACATATTGCATGGTCCTCTTCTCCACATGACGTTGACGCAACTGGGTGGATCTCTGCGTTCCAGTCTACCGGGGAGAATCGGCTCACTACATGCGGGTTAACCGGAAGTTTCCGGGGCCACCCTTGACGCGATGGCTCCGGCTACGCCCGATTACCATCATGGCTCCAGGCAA
>JALZMD010000231.1 GCA_030858375.1 Chloroflexota bacterium | reverse complement strand
CAACCCACGCGACGTGGGCACGACGAAAACACCCAGACCGTTGGTGGCCTGGGTGTTCCGATGCCTTTGCCACGCGCGATGGAGGGTGATGTCAGGAGGTCGACATGTGCCACTGCTGGCGGCGAGTACGTTTCCGCGCTCGCTTCACGCCAAAGGCGATCCAGCCTCCCATCGCCACGATGGTCAGGAGCCCGGACGTGGCCGCCAGCGCCATAACGGACCCATCGCCTGAGCGGTCGACGAGAAGGACTACGGAAAGTGCAAAGGCACAGTTCACCGCCAGGGTAAGCAGCAGTGCGAAGCCACGCCTCAACATCCGCCGCCGTTGCCGCCGGTTATCCGGGATGATGGTGAGCGGCTGGAGATCGTTGGGCTGGTAGGGCCGGGAAAACGTCAGTGGCGCGATGTCACCTTCGATTGTGGAGTGCACAGTCGCGGAGGTGACGTCATTTTGGGGGAGCACTGAGCCACACGATGAACAATACGAATCGGTACTGCCAGCCTGGAGCCAGCACACCGGGCAAACCCTTTGCCGGTCGGGCATTTCAATGAACCTTGCCTGCGTCATCGAATAGTGGTTGAGTCCCCCTCCTACGATCCCACACGATTGGGCATCTGACAATAGCTGTGCGCCTTCACATTTCGATCATTTGACGATCACGTCGTGATATGGACCAGTAGCACACACTCTGCCGCGCAGCGCGTTTCACCGGAGTTATGCGCCCAGATGTTGCACCAGGCTATCCCGGTTGAAACGCATGAGTCCGATGTAGGAAACGACGCGGCCGGAGAAGGCATCGGTGAGCAACTCGCGAACCTCAACACCACTGGCATCGACGAAGATATCCAGGATTTCGATGTTGAATTGGGGTTCGGCGAAGATCACGGCTACGCCCCGATCTTCGATGATGCCTTACAATTCAACAACTTCCTGGGCGGAGATTTCGACCTCGGGATTCTGGACGACCACGCCCACGACCTCGAACCCGTACCGGGCGGCGAAGTAGGTGTACGCATCGTGGAACACCACCAGCACGCGCTGCTCCGGCGGGATTGCCGCAAACGATGCTTCGAGCTCGGCGTCCAGTTCCGTCAGCAGCGTGGCAAAGGTGGCGGCATTGACGTCGTACTCTGGCGCACCGTTGGGGTCGAGCCCGGAGAGGTGACCGGCAATGGCAGGCAGCGCTTCGATCACCTTGGTCGGATCCAGCCAGATGTGCGGGTCGCCGGCGCGCAGATCATGCACGTGGTCGCCGTGATCGATGACCTTGTCGACCTCGATCAGCTCGACGTGGTCAGCGATCACGAGCTGACTCACGCCGCCATCGACGACGGCTCGTCGCCACCCGCCACTCTCCACGAATGGTTCCAGGTTGGCCCCGATCGAGATGAACGTATCGGCTTCCGTGACCCGCACGATGTCCTGGGGCGAAGCTTCCCAAGTGTGGGGATCGGCGTTTCCGGGCATGATCGAAAAGACTTCGGCACGTTCGCCGGTGACATTCTGGACGATATCTGCAAGCAGTGGCGTGCTGACGGCAATACGCAGGGGGTCGTCCTCAGCGGTTGCGGACATTGATGTCAGGGGCGACATACCCAGGAGCATGATGAGCAGCAGCGGGACATTGAGGAACCGCACGAAATTGCCTCTCAGGTGATCACCGGGGCAAACCGAACGGTTCGGTTTGCCCCGGCCGAAGCTGGATCGTCGCTAGCGGCCGATGGAGTCCGTGAAGGACGATCCGGCGCCGAATACGGCGAGGTAGCCGCCAGCGTTCAATGGCGACCCGGTCTCGATGGTCGCGGCGACGGTGCCGCTGACGAGATCGAGCACGACGACCACGCCGTCGCCGCCCTGGGTGATGAAGCCCCAGGCGCCATCGGTGCTGGAGGTGACGGCCCGGTACTGATTGTTCTCGTAGATCGGTTCGCCGGCCACGGGACCATTGGACATCGGTTCCAGCGCGATCCTCTGCTCGATTTCGCCGCTCGCGAGATCGAGCAGGATTGCTTCATCGCCATCCTCGCCGATCCGGTAGAAGAGGGCGCTTTCCCCGGAAATACCGAAGCGGAAAACGTAGCCCGTGCCGAGTTCGACTCGCTCTGTCACGCCATCGGCGGTGTCGATCAGCAGGGCATCGTTGGTCCATGTTGACCACTCCGTTTCGGGCGCGGACCGGTCTGCGGTGTACGACACGACATGCGTGCCATCCAGCGAGAGCCGCTGGAAGTAGCCGCGTCCGCCGGAGCGATCGGCCGAGTCCCAGGGATAGGTGGTCAGGAAGGTAAGTTCGGCTCCGTCCCAGGCGATCGCTTCGATCCCTTCGTCGGTGGCGGTGTAGAGCGTGTCGCCGTTCATGGAGATCGACTCGCCATGGCCACCGGTGCCGATCTGGACGGATGCGATCATGTCGACGTTGCCCGCCAGCACGTCTTCCACCGCGTAGGCCTCGATCTGATTGAGATTGTTGTTGCGGTGAAACAGGATGTCGTGGGTGAGCATCAATCCCACCTCACCCGGATCCTGCACGGCAACGGGTGTGGTATCCCAGGTTTCCAGATCCACCAGCGTGATTGGCGCGGCGGGATTGTCCGAGCCGACGGCGGCGATATGCGCGTGATCCGAATCGATGGCGATGTGCGAGTAATAGGTCCCCGGGATGGCCGCTTCATACGAATCGACGTGGTCGCCATGGGCCTCGATCGCCATCAACCGCGTCCCCGCGTCGTCCATGAACAGGAGCTGGCCGTTCGGCAAGGGAATGACTCCGACGTGGGCATTCACGGCCACGGCCTCGACGGTGTCGATGAGGTCGAGATCAGGAAGGCTGTAGACGTAGAGCAACTTCGCCTCGGGAACCGCAACCGCAAGGAACTCGCGGGTCGTGGCGACGGGCGTGGCCCCGGCAACCGGCGTCGCCCCGGGCGTGGCTGCCGCCTGACCGAATACGGTTGTTGATCCCGCACCGAGCGCCGAGACCGCTCCCAGCGCCGATCCACCGATGAGTGCGCGCCGGGATACTGTTGGGCTGGACATGGAAAAGGTTCCTTTATCGAGATAAGGGCAAGCGGGTTCCGTGCCCGGAATGGCCAACACCACAGTCGATTGAAGGCCCGGTCGCAGCGCTACGGCAGGCGGAGTCCTGCCGAACCAGCGCTAGACCTCGGTATTTATGAGACAATGTCTCATAAATTGAGACTACGAGACCTGGTCTCATTTTGTCAAGCAGCCGTGAGCATGCGTGGAGCGATGCTCACTTCGGGCAAATAGTCGAGCATCCCTGGTCGTGCCATATCCAGCTGGGTCAACTTGTCACTGCCCGCGTCCGGGTCGAGGCAAGCATCGCTCCGCTGCGACCGCTACCAATCGTTGCACCACTGTGTACCCGAAGTTCGTATCAAGCGTGGGCTGATGGCCGTGCGTACACATTTGGACAGGAGCTGGCGGACTACGCACGGGCGCGCCGCGCCAGTTCCTGACCGGGTTGTCATTTGGGGGTGTGTACGGTTATCCGGGGAGGTTGTCGATCGGGAGAAGCGGGATGTCATCGGCCGGGGTGAACCCGAAGATCTGGCCATAGAACGAGAGTTCGGCTTCGAGGGTGCGGGTAATCGTCTCCGCCATCCGGAAGCCGTGGCCCTCCCCTTCGAACGTGAGCAGCGCCACCGGCAACCCCCTGGCTCGGACCGCCTCGGCCATCGTCACCGACTGGCTCGGCGGCACGACCTTGTCTTCCAGCCCCTGGAACAGGATCATCGGACTGTTCAGCCGGTCGACGTGATGGATCGCGGACCGCTCGTGGTAGACCGCGATGGCTTCCGGATAGGGGCCAACCAGCGTGTCGAGATAGCGCGATTCGAACTTGTGGGTGTCGAGCACCATCGCCTCCAGATCGCCGATGCCGTAGTAGCTGGCTCCGGCGCTGAATACATCGCGAAAGGCGAGTGCCGCCAGGGTCGTGAAGCCACCGGCGCTTCCGCCCCGGATGATCAGCCGATCCCGGTCGACGAGCCCGCGATCGGCCAGCGCAAGGGCTCCTGACGCGCAGTCGTCGACATCGACAACACCCCAGGCGCCGTTGAGACGTTCGCGATAGGCGCGGCCATAACCGGTGCTACCGCCATAGTTCACATCCAGGATCGCGAAGCCGCGGGACGTCCAGAACTGTACGCCAAGATCGAACGTCGAGGCGGAAGCCGAGGTCGGGCCGCCATGGGTCTCGACAATCAGCGGCGGCAGTTCAGTGGATGGAGTTTCAACGTCCTGATTGGTGGGCGCGTAGTAGAAGCCGTGCGCCGTCGCGCCATCGGGTGTGGCCCACGAGACTGGTTCGGCGATCGAGACGTAACCGGCGTCGAGGCGGTCGGATATCGGAGGCTTGACATACTCCCAAGCCCCGGAGGTGGGATCGACAACGATCAGTCCCGATGATTCCTGCGGCGAACCGGCTTTCACGATCACCCGCCGACCATCGGGGTGTGGTTGAACCTCACTCAGGGTAGTGAGTGGCAAGGCGATCGGTTTCAGGGCGCCAGTTGAAGGATCGATCGAACCAAGTCGCCAGGTGCCGTCAGCGGTCCCGGCGGTCACGATCGTGCCGTCTGCCAGCTCGGTCCACGTCGAGGCGCCGAATTGCCAGAGTGGGACACCGAATTCGACCTCACCCTCAGTGAGCTGGAATTGCACACCGTCCGCGTCAAGGCGGTAGAGGTGCCACCAGCCCGTGCGGTCGGAGACGAACACAAGCCGGTCTTTGCGGTCCCAACCGGGCAGGATCGCCGATTCTCCAGCGCCGTTGGCGACCACATGGGGATCGCCGAGGACGCTGTCTTTTGACAGCGTCGCCCACGACAACACGGTGCCGTCCCAAGGCATGTCCGGATGGTTCCAGGTGAGCCAGGCAAGCCGCGATCCATCGCGGCTCAGGCGCGGCGAGGATACGAAGTCGGTGCCTGACACGATGACCGTTCCACCGTCGACGTTGGAAGCGTCGAGATCGAGGACGACGATGGTGTTTTTGGGCTCGCGATCGGGTGCGGAGTGATCCTCGAGGACGGCAACGATCCGATTGTTGGCGAAGTCGAGCTGGAGATCACCGTAGCGAAGGGGTCCTTCCGGCGTGATCGGCCGGGGCTCGCTACCCAAACCATCGAGCCGGTAGAGGCGGTTGTCGGCAAAGTTGGAGAAGACGATCACGTCGCCATTCGCCGCCCATGAACCTCCACCGTATTCATGGACACGATTCCGCACATTGAACGGTGTGGGCGTGACGTCCCTCGGCCCCTCGGGGGTCTGCATGACCAGCACGTAGCGGCCCGCCTCCCGCGGCCGGCTTTCGACCCACATCAGGTCGTGGCCGTTGCTCCCAGGTTCCCGGATCCCCGGAGGGCTCTCGGTCAACATCGCCGTCGTGACGGGTGAAGGCCACGCGCCAAAGGGGGCCGTTGGCGTCGAACGATCAAAGCTGGTTTGGGTCATGTTGCAGTCCTTCACTGAGGTCCATACCCGTCCATCGGACCCGGATCTGGGTCAATGATGTTGGCTCCTGAGGATACTTCGTTGGGCGGGCGTTCGCAGATTCGTAACAAACCTCGACCATACTTGATGCGACATTTCAGGCGTGGGACAACTTGCCCATGCAACGTAGCGCCGCGGAGGGGTTTCGATATCGATGGGGCTCGTAATCAGGAATGTCTCGAAGACCTATGGATCGTTCCAGGCGGTCGACGACGTCAGCTTCACGGTGACGCCGGGCCGTATTTTCGGGTTTCTGGGCACGAATGGCGCCGGAAAGACCACGACGATGCGGATGATCCTGGACATCATCCGGGCGGACTCCGGTTCCATCACCTGGAATGGCGCACCCAATAGCGATGTCCCCCGCCGTGACTTCGGGTATCTGCCGGAGGAGCGCGGGCTGTACCCGAAGATGGCGGTCGACGAGCAGTTGCTCTTCCTCGCCCAGCTTTACGGCGCCAGCAAGCACGATGCGACCGTCGCCCTCGATGACTGGCTGGAGCGCCTGGCGATCACCGAGAACCGTAGCAAGCCGGTTGAGCAGCTGAGCAAGGGCAACCAGCAAAAGATCCAGTTTTTGGCCGCAATCCTCCACGATCCCGACATCCTGATCTTCGACGAACCGTTCAGCGGGCTCGATCCGGTCAATGCCGAGCAAATGAAAGCGGCGTTCCTGGAACTGCGTGACCGGGGGAAGACGATCATCTTTTCCACGCACCAGTTGGACGACGCCCAGGAACTCTGCCACGAGGTCGCGATCATCCATCGCGGCTGGCTCATGATCTCCGGAGAGGTGCTTGAGGTTCGCCGGAGTGTCGGACGGCAAGTCGTGAGCTTTGGGGTCGCCGATTCCGATGATGCCGAGTCTGCCGACCTGGCGTGGGTCGAAGGTATCCCTGCCGTCCGGGTTGCCCGGCAGCGGCTCGATCACCTGGAGCTCGCCGTGCCCGATGCCGTGGCCGCCCAGGCGGTGCTGCACGAAGCGATTCGGCGCGGCCTGACCGTCACCCGGTTCGACATCAGTCACCCCTCGATCAACGATGTCTTCCTCCACCTGGTGCGTGGCCTGCCGGGTGATGAGCAGACGGGCACCGGTGAGCCGATGACGGCAGCCACTGGGGCATCACGGGAACTCGTCGGGAGCAAGGAACAATGATCGACTTCAAGCGGGTGCGCCTGATCGCGATGCGGGAATGGTGGACACGGCTCCGCCAGCGAAGCTTTCAGCTCACCACACTTTTCCAGGTCCTCCTCCTGTTGGTCGGGGCCTGCATTCCGGCGATCATCGCCATTGTTGCGGACGACGACGGCCCGTCCATGTCAACCATTCTCGTGGTCGACCGCACCGATGCCAACATCCTCGAACGCCTCGATCCCTACGTTGCCCAAGCGAATGACGGTGCGATGGCTGGGAGCGATAACTTCGTGCTCCAGGCGTCGGATCGGGACGCGGATGTGGATGCGGCGCGAGCCAAGGTCGACGAAGGGAACGTTGACGGTGCGCTGATCGTTACCCGTGACCAGGCGGAAGAACTGGCCTTTACCTACATCAACGACGAGGGTGAGAAAAGTGCTGCGGTCGACCGTGTTTACGTTGGCGCCTCGGCGATTGCACTCGAAGACCGGCTGGCCCGCAGCGGCGTGCCCGAGAGCGAGTTCGCCGCCGCCCTGGCACCGCCTGCCTTCTTGTTGCAGGGCGTAGACCCGCTCGACGTCGGTGAGGATGTGGTTGACGAGGGGCCGCAGTTCGCGATTGCCTTCGTGTTCACGGTGCTGATGTTCATCGCGATCATGCTCTACGGAACCTGGGTCGCCCAGGGCGTGGTCGAAGAGAAGAGCTCGCGGATCATGGAAATCATGGTCAACGCCGCCACCCCGCGTGACCTGCTGGCGGGCAAGGTGCTCGGGATCGGGCTGGCCGGGTTGATCCAGTTGCTGCCGATGCTGCTGATCGGCGGTGTGACCTTCGCGCTGCAGCGCCGGATCGTCGACGCCTTCGGGGGTGATCTCGACCAGTTGCCGAACGTCGATTTCGGGGCACTCTCGGTGACGGCAATCGGCTGGTTCCTGGTCTACTTCCTGCTGGGTTACGTCCTTTACTCCGCAATGTACGCGGCGCTGGGTTCGTTGGTCAGTCGCCAGGAAGAAGTGAGCCAGGCGATCTCACCGATGATGACGTTGATGTTCGTCGGTTATTTCGGGTCGATTTTCACGCTCGGGACGCC
This sequence comes from Chloroflexota bacterium, assembly GCA_030858375.1. GTDB lineage: Bacteria > Chloroflexota > Chloroflexia > Thermomicrobiales > UBA6265 > JACCYX01. The sequence goes on along the minus strand of JALZMD010000231.1, from coordinate 189 downwards.
GGACAGCCTGGTGGCGCGGGTGCTTTCGATCATCCCGTTCACGTCGCCGTTCGTGATGGTGCCGCGCCTGGTATCGGGCAACCCGGCCGTCTGGGAAGTGGCCCTGAGCATCGTGCTGCTGGTGGTGACGCTGGTGCTGGCGATTCTCTTCGCGGCGCGGGTTTACCGGATCGGTGTGCTGCTCTATGG
>JALZMD010000219.1 GCA_030858375.1 Chloroflexota bacterium | reverse complement strand
CCGCGTTAGCGACTGCTACGGTCTTCCCAGCGGTCATGCCCGCACTGGCGCAGTCGACCGACGCCCGCGTCATCAACGCCGGTGGCGTACGGCTGCGATCCGGTGCCGGGTTGCGGTTCCGTGTGCTCGGCAGCCTCGGAATCGGCACCGCCGTACGGCTCCTGGGATCGGGTGGCACCGTCGATGGCTACGCCTGGAGCAAGATCCGGATCGAGTCATCCGGAACCGAGGGGTACGTTGCCAGCCAGTTCCTCTCGCCGCCGAGCTCGGGCGGCATACCGATCGGCACCGTGATCCACGTCGACACCGCGGGCGGTGGCGCGGCCAACCTCCGCAACGGTCCCGGCACCGGCTACGGCGTTGTGCGGGTGGCTGGCTGGCGACAGCGGTGTTCGCAACCGGCCCGGGCGGGGGTCGGCCCATGGTCGTGGTAGCCAATGGCCCGCTTCGGGTCCGGTCAAGTGCCGGACTTGGGGCTTCGGCGATCGCTCCCGTTCCGACCGGAGCCACCGGCGAGATCACCAGCCAGATGCCGCAGGAGGGGAATGGCTATCTGTGGGTCAATGTCCGCTTCTTCGGGGCAGGCACGAGCGGCTGGGTGGCTTGCGACTTCCTGCGCTGGACCTGAGCCGTCGTCACCAATGGCAACGCCCCGGCAGTTGGCCGGGGCGTTGTACCGTCCCTGCATCCGGACATTGGGTACACTCTTCGCCGAACGACGAGCGTTCGACACGTGCCATATCCCGGACAGGAAGCTGTATGACCGACACCCACGCAATGGACCTTTCGATCAGCGACATGCTCAAGCCACACATCCGGGATATCCCCGATTTCCCGATCCCCGGCATCATGTTTCGGGACATCACGACCTTGCTGGCGGACGGCCCGCTGTTCAGGACTACGATCGACGCGATGGCGGGGCCATTTGCCGGCATCCACAAGGTCGTCATTATCGAGAGCCGGGGATTCATCCTCGGCACGCCAATCGCCTACTCACTGGGCGCCGGGGTGGTGCCGGTCCGGAAACCCGGAAAGCTGCCAAGCGAGACGCTCGTCGAACGGTACGACCTGGAATACGGAACGAACGAGCTCCAGATTCACGCCGACGCCATCGATCCGGGAGAGCGGGTGCTGATCGTGGATGACCTCCTGGCCACGGGCGGCACCCTGGAAGCGACGATCAAGCTGGTCGAGCGGCTCGGCGGGGAGATTGCCGGGATCAGCGTGCTGGCCGAGCTCACCGCGCTCAATGGCCGCCAGCACACGCGAGGGTATCCCGTCCACAGCCTACTGGCATATTGAGCCCAAGGTATGTCTCGGCCCGAGAGGCGGGAGGCCACGTGGGACCTCCCTTACGATGGCGGTGTGTTTTCGTAGGGGCCAGCCTGTGTGCCGAACGGCACAACGCTCGCCCCGCCACGACACGTTTAGCGACGCGCACCTTCACCAGGGTCGTTCATCGGAGCGCAGGTCGACCCAGGTGAGTTCGTCTGCGGTGAGTTTGTGGCCGAGCACGGCAGTGTTCATCGCAAACTCGTCACCAGTGCGGCAACCGACGAGGGCGAAAACGTCGATCGGTTGGCTCATGATGTAGGCCATCGCGACCTGGGGAATCGACAGTCCGTAGCGGGCACCCAACTCCTCGACGCGGTCGAGCCGCTGGAAGTTCTCCTCGCTGCAATAGGATTCCACGCAGAGCTTGTCGAGGTACGACTCGAACGTATCCAGGTTGTCGCGGCGGAAGCGGCCCGAGAAGAAGCCGCCGGCCAGGCTCGACCACGGAAAGATCGGCATTCCCTGATCGACATACCACTCCCGCTCGGATTCCCCAGCCGATCCGGAAATGCTGAGGCAGCCTTCCCACGGCGGCTTGACCTGGACGGCGAGACTGAAGTTGGGGCTACTGATCGTAAACGGGTCGAGCCCGTTCTCGGCCGCGTAGGCGTTCGCCTCGGCGATCCTCGGGGTCGACCAGTTCGAGCCACCGAACTCGCCGATCTTCCCGGCCCGCTTGTACTCGTTCAGCACGTCGACGATCGGTCCGACCGGCACCGCGGGATTATCGCGATGCAGGACGTAGAGGTCAACGTAGTCCAGGTTCATCCGCTGAAGCGACTCATGAAGATCGCTGGTGATGTCTTCCGGCGTCACCCTGACCCGGCCATCATAAGGATGCGCGCCTTTGTCGAGAATGACGATATCGTCGCGCACGCCGCGGGTATTGACCCATTGGCCAAGTACGCGCTCGCAAGCGCCACTGCCATAGCCATGAGCCGTATCGAAGGTGCGGCACCCATGCTCATAGACGGCATCCAGCAGAGCCAGGCTCCTCGGCACATCGTCTTCCGTCAGCGGGATCGTGCCCTGCACCAGGCGGGAGACAGGCTTGTCGATCCCGGCCACGGTTCCGTATTCCATCGTCATCGCTTCCGTCGCTTTCCTTGAAGTACTCTCCGTTAAACACATGTGCACGGTGCGGAGAAACCCGCACCGTGCACTTTCCGCAATCCGCGCCGCGCCGTCAACCGGACGGCATCTCCTCTTACGGGCTTCGCTGACCTGTTGCGTGCAAGGCGGTGGTGGCATCCAGCAGGGCCAGCGCATTTCTGCCCGATTCCACGGCCGGGAAGAACTCGACCACTACCTGGCCCGCCCCGCTGCCAGTCAGATCGCCCGTTAATGGGAGGCGCCGCGCTCCGAGATGTAGTAGGTCATGCTCTGCAGGGCGCTGACCGGGTCGATTTCGCGGACCGTCACGTTTCCTGGCACTTTCAGGATCATCGGCGCGTAGTTGAGGATCGCCTCCACGCCACCGTCAACCATCCGGTCGGCGATGTCCTGCGCGTACGATTTCGGGGTCGCGATGATCCCGATCTTGATCCGCTCCCGGACGATCGTGTCCGTCAGGTGGTTGTCGTGCAGGATTTCCATATCGTTGACGACATTGCCGACGTTGCGGGAACTGCGGTCGAAGACGGCGACGATGGAGAACGAGGATGGCGTGAATCCCCGGTAGTTCGCGATCGCCCGGCCGAGATTGCCGAGGCCGACGAGGGCGACTGGCCACTGCCGGTCAAGGCGGAGGATACGGGATATCGTCTGGGCCAGGAAGTGAGTATCGTAGCCCTTGCCCTGCTTGCCAAACTTGCCGAAGTACGACAGGTCCCGCCGAATCTGGGCGGCGGTCACGCCGATCAGGTCGGCGAGCTCCTCCGAGGAAACGGATCGCACATCAGCGTCGGTCAGGGCCCGAAGGGTACGAACGTAGATCGGGAGCCGCCGGATAACGATGTCCGGAATCTGCTGTTCTACGTTGCTGTCGAAGAGGGCGGATGCCGGTGACGATTCCAGGAGTACTCCCCCCATGCGTGACGGTGCTCCATTCTGCTTGTGCGCCTGGGTCGTGGTGTGCTGAGGATGATCGCG
>JALZMD010000162.1 GCA_030858375.1 Chloroflexota bacterium | reverse complement strand
CGACGATCTGGGAACGCTGGGATGGCTGGACCGAGGACGGCGGGTTCCAGGATCCGGGCATGAACTCGTTCAACCACTACTCGCTGGGGTCGGTTGGCGAGTGGCTCAGGAAGTCCGTCGCTGGTATTGATATGCCCCCCGGCTCGGTCGGTTACCGGCACATTCGGATCCAACCCGCCATCGACGATTCCCTCACCTGGGCCGAGGGAACGTACGACAGCATGTGCGGCCCGATCCGCTCCCGTTGGGAACGCGACGGCGACACACTCCGGCTCAACGTCACAATCCCGGCCAACGCCGAGGCTGAGATCGTGCTTCCGCTGCGCACACATCGCGAGGTGCTTGAGGATGGCTCCGCCGTCCACGCCGAACTGCAGGATGGGCTCGCCCGGCTCACGGTCGGTTCGGGCGACTGGACCTTCACCGTGCGGTAGCCCTCCGGACGGCGACGATAGCGGCAACACCAAGGTGATTAGGTATCTAATTTCCGCCGTGCAGGCGTTCGTCGAGGAAGCGTAGATAAGCGGTCAACAAATCATCAATGAGCTCCGGGCTGACCTCCGAGGGCCGGGAACTCGCGTCAAGCGTCAGGCCATCCCAGAAGGTGTGAAGCAAGGTCGTTTCAAGTTCGAGTCGTTCATCGAGCAACTCCGCCATGTCGTCTCGGGGCGCGCCGTGAGCGAGCGTCGCAACGGCAAATCGGCAAAGTTGCTGCGACTCCCGCCATTCCCTCCGCATCGCCTGGCTCAGGGAACCGCCGTCTCGTTCGTGCCGGTGGAGCGCCATCCAGATCTCCACCTCGGCGGCACGTCGACCATCGAGCGGCAGCCCCTCCTTGAACAACTCCGCCAACCAGGCGATCCGGTCTTCGTCCGGATCGTACCGGGCGATCCGCGATTCGAGCCGCTGACGCGCCCCATCCAGCAGCGAGGCCAGGGCAAACTCCATGAGCTCCGCCTGGGTGGTGAAGTAGTGACGAAGCGAGCTCGGCGAATGGCCCAGTTCCTTCGCGACGCTCCTCACCGAAACCGCCGCGATCCCGTCTCGCTCGACGACCCGCCAGAGCGCCCCGGCAATGTCGCTTCTTCGTGATTCGTGATCCACAACCCTTGGCATGGCTTTCTCTTTTTAGTACATTTGTACGAAATACCACTGGCGGCAGTGTCACAAGGATTCATATGACGATCGCACTTCTGGGAACCCTCATCGGATTGGCGCTAATCGACAGCACCAGCATCGGCACGGTCGGCGTTCCGGTGATGCTGACCCTCGCCCGCGTTTCCGGACGCAGGCAACTCGTGTACTTGGGAACCATAACCCTCTTCTACTTCCTGGTTGGGGCGCTGGTCCTTGTCGGCCTCGGGTCGTTTCGCGATGCCGCCGGCGATGCGTTGGCAGGAACCACGGCGCAGGTGGTCCAACTCATCCTGGGCATCGCGATGTTCGCACTATCGTTTCGATTCGATCCGAAACGGCGCCCGGGCAAACCCGCGCGTTCCTGGGTTCCGGCCCAATCGACGAATCGCGCGATGATTACCCTTGGACTCACTTCGGGCATGCTCGAGCTGGCAACGATGGTGCCCTACATTGCCGCCATCGGGATCCTGACACGATCTGGCCTGTCATTCCTGGAGCAGGCCGTCACGCTTGGCGGGTACACCGCGGTGATGGCACTCCCAGCGTTGCTGCTCATCGGTATCGCCACCTACGCCGGGCCTCGAATCGATGGCTTCCTGAAAAGGATCGAGGGCTGGATTACCAGGAACAGCGACGGAGTGATCGGCTGGGCGCTGGGCATCGTGGGCTTCTTGCTGGCGGTCAACGCCGCCTTAGGGCTCATGGGGTAGAGATGAATCGAGCATGACTGCATGTTCGCCCGCCTGGGCACGGAGGGAGCTCATTCGGGCCAAAACAGAACCGGGCCGGAGGTTCGATACGCTTGCTCGCGTCGTGGCCCAACAGGTCGCGAATCGTGGTCACGATCTCCACTGACCGGTAGAGGTAGTTATCCCGCATCTGCAAGTCGGCATCGTCGCCGGTTTCCAGCCACGCCAGGTTCGCACGGACGGCCTTTTGCCTGATCGCGACATAACGCCTCGCGAACTTCGTCACATCACGGTCCATGCCACTGTCATCGATCAGCACGATTCGCGATATTTCGCGATCAGGTAAGGCATTCATGCAGCGTCGATTCTGTAGGCGAGGTTCGGGTTCGGTGTCCAGGCGAGGCGATTCCCCACCCGGCTCGTCTCAACGGGCGTTTCCGCAGCGTCTGACACGTGCGCGAACTCGTCCGCGCCCCAGTGTTCGACCTGTTGCGTAACAGTTCGGGCCGTCACCGTATAGTCCCGATCGTCGGGAAGCTGAACCACCAGGGGTGCGTCCGATCCGCACACGATCGATGCCTGAAGCAACAGGCCGTCCTCCCAGGTGATTGCGACCGATCGTTGGCCGCGAGCCCGGAGTCCGGATATCGAGCCATCGGTCCAGGCACCTGGGAGCGCGGGCAGGAGTTGCACAACCCCACCGTGGCTTTGCAGCAGCATCTCGGCGACGGCGGCCGTACCGCCG
>JALZMD010000160.1 GCA_030858375.1 Chloroflexota bacterium | reverse complement strand
ATCGGCAACCTCAGGGCCAATGGCTTCGCCATCGAACGCGTCTCCTTCAAGGACATCGATCCGGCCACTGCCACGTGCATCGAAGCGACCGTTGCGACTGTTGCCTGACCGCCTGTTCCTAACGAGCTGGCGCGATCATACTCGGGGTTGACTCGTCAATGATGAGATTTTGGCCCCGAGAAGCGACTGACGAATCGCGGCAGCCCAGACGATCACGGCGGTGATACTCGTGAGCAGGCTGATCCAGAGTCCGATCCGAAGCGATTCCGGCACGTAGCGCAGCGCGATGGTGTGCTCCCCAGCCGGTGCCGGAACTCCCCTCAGCGCGTGATTCGTCCGCAACACGTCGGCGCGTTCGCCATCAACCTACGCAGCCCACCCTTGCTCGTAAATCTCGCTGAACACGATCAGTCCCGCCGAGTGAACGCGAACGTCCGTAGTCAGGTTGTCTTCGTCTCCGCTGGTGATCGCAACCTGCTCGGCACCGGCGCCTTCGGCTACCAATGGGTCGACATCGGGCATCGCGTCATCGATAAAAGCCACCTCGTGTGCATCCACCGTGTCCTCGGCGAGCTGACGGAGCCCCTTACTGTCACGGTTCGAACGGACCTCATGAACGATCCAGGCACGAGGAAACGCATTGGGGTTCTCGAATATCACGGCCTCCTCGTTTCTGAAGACCTCGGTCTTGCCCGCGCCAATGGCCCGTGCATCATCCTGGCTATCAGGCGGATTCAGGGAAACGACGATATAGCGCACGTTCAGCATATCGAGCAGGGCTGATTCCATCAACATGGCCGGGTAGGGATCGACCCAGTGGTAATCCTGTTGACCGCCGTTCATGACGTCGGAGTAGTCGGTGTACATGCCGAGATGGAGGGGGTTGTAGCCCTGGATCGACTCCAGTTCGAGGGCCACGGCCCGGCCGCCGCTCACCGCGGCCAGGACCCCGGGATCGCAACGCCGGGAGGAATAGGATGGGTCATCGGTCGATGGATCGCGTCCCCCATGGCCGACGGAGCGGAACGGCGGACCAGATGCCTGTTGCTGTTGCAGGAACTCACCAGCTCCGCCCGGGTCGGTTCGAGAGGGGTAGGTATCCAGGCAGCTTTCGGGCAGCACCGCCAGGTCGTCTGGAGTTCCGCATCTTTCGATGATGTCCTTGACGGTTGGATGGACGATGATGAGCGTGACTATTGCGGCGGCGGCCAGCCGCGCAAGCATGTTCGGGTGGCCCTGGCTGCCCCTCCGCTGGGTCAACACCAGTACGGCAACGAGTGCGGTTGTCACAGCCACGAGCCTTATCGGCTACCAGCCATCGTCAGCTCCGCACGGTCCAGGACCAGCGTGGCACCGGTCATCATCAGAAGTGGAAGGCCGAGCAGGGGAAGGGCACGACGCCGGGGGCGCCAGGCAAGAAGTGCTTCGAGACCGGCGCCGGCGATACTCGCCGGCGCGACGAAACACACCCACAGCAGTCGACGCGGGCTGTGGGTGTGAACGTTTTCGAAACCGGGCAAGACGTAGAAGACGCGGTGGAGCGGCGTCTCCCCAGTCGACAGGATGCCGGCGAGCACCACGACCGCGGCGAAGAAGGTAAGCCCGTAGCGCGTCCGGCCGACGAGGAGCGCAAACGTGGCCAGGATGAGGACGGTCGCACCGAGGGCCACCGGGCGGAAATACGAATCATCCGTCAACGTGTCACGAAGGAGGGTCACGAGCGATTGGGCAGTGATCAGGTAGTTGCCGCCGACGACACCAGCGTAATCCCCGCCCGGAATATTGGATACGCTGCTGATGTGCAGCCGTGGCAGCAGCCCGGCCGCTCCCAAAAGAAGGCCGAATGCCAGCACCGCGGGGCCTGTAGTCAAGGCGTCCACCCATCGGCCACGGAGAACACGATCGGGCTGGACCGGCCAGATCAGCGACCGGTAGGCTACCCACCTCGCGATGATCAGCAATGCGTTGTACAAGCCTTGGCCCGGCCATGAGACGTCTATCTGGCTGATGGCCAGGCCAGTGAAGGACCACCAGCCAACACGGGCGAGTGGCCGAGACGACCTCAGGGATCACTCGACGCCCAGCAGCGCCACGGAAAGCCAGGCGGATGCCAGGCCCGCGACGGTTCCGTATGATGTCTGACCGGCAAGGAAGGGGCCGAGTACGAAGGCGACCGTGCTGGTCAGGGCACCCAGAGGACGTAACCCAGTGGAGCGGGAGAGCCCGTAGACGGCGCTGCCGCCAATGATTGTCTGGATCAGAATCATCGCCTTGAATACGGTCATCACCCCGAGCGTGGAGAACGTCAGCATCACGGGCACATACCAGCAACCGCCTGACGAATCGCCGGCGAGGGGCGAACCGCCTGATAGCCACGGCATCCAGCCGGGAATAGCGAACGCACCGAGCCGGTCCCCCAAATGACCATACCAGGGAAGGAAATAGCTCACGATGTCGTACGCAGCGAGCCAACTGTCGTTGATGAAACGTTAGGAAAGGATGGCGCTCAGAAGGATGATAAACGCACCCATGGCTTGGATGTCCGCACGAAAACGCTGCCCGAACGGCTTTGCGTCCGGTGTATCCATGGGGTGTTCCATACTGGTCATACCCATAGAGGTTCCGTGCAGGCTTGTCCGATGGCCGAGCACGCCTCTGGGGTTGAGTCGCACATCCTGCGCAGGGTATACATGGATCCAACGTCCGTCATACAAGCCTTCGCCCTGGTGCCAATAGGGTCATGTCGATCTTGCCTCGAATCCCTGGTGATGCAACGCCAGAACGAGACGGGACAGTTACCCGGCTGCCGACATGGCCACTTTTCCAATGCCGGAAGCGTTGACCTGGATCGCGAAGATGACGATACCACCCATTGTCGGCGGCGGGATCGAGACCGGCCCTCCTCCCCGGGTGCCCAGGAGATTGACATGACACCCTGCGCTGGAACCAGATTGGTGTACGCCCCATGCGCAACCTGACCCGCCACCCCGCCGTTCATTTGCTGCTCGATGCTACATGGAGCCATTCAGCGGCGTCCTGGTTGATTTTCGGAGGGGAATCGGCGCTCGCCGAAAGTATCGCAACCGATCATGCGGACGCGTCGATCCGGTGGCAGGCGGTCGATGTCCGGGAACGCGCGTCGATCGGCGCTGATCGAGCGAACCTGTTCATGGA
>JALZMD010000153.1 GCA_030858375.1 Chloroflexota bacterium | reverse complement strand
TCGCGCAGGGATTCCTCCTCCGTCAGAATGATGGAATGGGTGAATCTGAGTAACAACCGTCACGTTCCCAATCCGAGGATCTTGTCACACCACTGAAAGTTGAAACCGGAGCCGAAACCCATGCCATCCATGCGCGACCACGCCAGCCAGATCATGCGGCGATCCGACGCACTCGCCGCTTTCACGACGGTCGAGGGCCAAATCACCCGGCCCTACGGAACGGTCGCTCTGCTCGAGGCGCGGGCACAGCTCGATACCTGGATGCGGGCGGTGGGGATGACGACCCGTACCGACAACGTTGGCAACCTGATCGGCCGCTATGACGCGGACGGTACGGCTTCGGCACCCATAACGTTCCTCGTCGGCGGGCATTTCGATTCGGTCGTCGATGCTGGACAGTACGATGGTACGCTCGGGATCCTCAGTGGCATTGCGGTGGTGAAGCATCTCCACGAAACAGATCGGCGCTTGCCGTTCGCAATCGAGGTCGTGGCCTTCGCCGATGAGGAAGGGAACCGGTTCCACACCTCGTTTCTCGGTTCCTCGCCGGTCGCCGGGCTCTGGGATCCGGCCTGGCTTGACCTCGAGGACGATGCCGGGGTCTCGCTTGAAGCGGGGATCCGGTCGATCGGCGGCGACCCGCACGCCATCGCCGCCGACGCGATCGATCCGGAGACGGTGCTTGGATTCATCGAAGTTCACATCGAGCAAGGACCCGTGTTGCAGGATCGCAACCTGCCAGTCGCGGCCGTGTCCAGTATCACCGGCAGCTTGCGGGCAACAATCGAGTTCACCGGTGTTGCCGGTCACGCTGGCACCGTGCCGATGACCCTCCGGCGGGACGCGCTCTCCGGCGCCGCCGAACTGGTGCTCGCCGTGGAAACCATCGGTGGATCGGAACCAGACCTGGTGGCGACGGTCGGGAAGCTGGAGAGTTCACCCGGCGCAAGCAATGTCATCTCCGGGCATGCCAACCTCACATTGGATCTCCGCCATCCCGATCCCGTCGTACGGACACGCGCATTTGCCAGCATACGCGAACGGGCAGGGGAGATTGCCTCGCGGCGGAAGCTTGAACTTCATTGGACGAATTCCCCGAGTTTCACTGAAACACCGTGCGATGCCGGCTTGACGCAGACGCTCCGCACGGCGATCGCTGGTGAAGGGATCGAACCGCTCTCCCTCTTCAGCGGTGCTGGCCACGACGCGATCACGATGTCGAACATTGGTCCGGTGACGATGATGTTCGTTCGTTGCCGCGACGGAATCAGTCACAACCCGGCCGAGTCGATTGATGAGCCGGACGTGGAAGTCGCGTTGCGCGTTCTCCTCCGTTTCCTGCTCGATGTAGTGGACAACCGGTCGGGGGAGTAGGGTTATCCTCACCCTCCAATCACCGGCAAGCCGCGTCGTGCATCTCACAGAATCGCTCCAGACTGGTTACAGGTCTTGAGAACGAGTCGGGGCGCTGTGCAGGTGAGATTATGAAACCCCAATTTCCATGTCTAACGATGTGTTCCATGCCCGGTCTCCCTAGTCTTCAGGGATACTGGTGGCGAGCCGAGGATGGCGTTCGTCTCCTCAGGTTGCTGCTCCGCCCGCTTCTGGTGGGGATCGCCATCCTGATCGTGACCGCGGCGCTGCTGTTCGGTGGCCGCTCACTTGCGCCGTTCGTCATCGGTGGCGGAATCGCCAATCCTGGGCACCTCTCGACGATGTCGGACAAGCGGGTCAGCGCTGAACGCGATCTGCAAGCCGAAGCGGCGCGCTTGCTGGCGAGTTTCGAATCCTCGGCACCTGCCAATCCCACGTCGAATGGAGAACTCCCCTGACACACGCCCGATCGCCCGTAGAATGACACGATCGGCGTGTCATGCAATTCGTGCGCGATGGGAGACGGGACGGGATGCCGCTATACGACGTACTGGTTCGCAGTGGGGATATCGTCACCGGAGCTGGCGTTCACACCGCTGATCTTGCGATCGGTGATGGCCTGATCATCGCGATCGGTCCCGACCTGGAGGGGTCGGCGCGGGAGGTCATCGACGCGGCAGGAACGCTCGTGTTGCCGGGCGGCATCGACCCTCACGTCCATTTCAACGATCCGGGGCGGGCCGATTGGGAAGGCTGGAACACCGGTAGCCGATCGCTCGTCGCTGGAGGCATCACCACCTGTATCGAGATGCCGCTCAATGCCCACCCGCCCACGCTTGACCGGGCTTCATTCGACGCCAAGGTCGCGGCGGCGTCGAGTACGTCATTCGCGGACTTCGCGTTGTGGGGCGGCCTGACACCGGATAATCTCGAACACCTCCCGGAACTGGCCGAGGCCGGGGTCGTTGGCTTCAAAGCGTTCATGTCGCGCTCCGGCACCGATGATTTCCGCCACGCCGGGGACGATACGCTTTATCAGGGAATGCGCTACGCGGCCTCGGTCGGTCGGCCCGTGGCCGTTCATGCCGAAAATGATGCGATCACGACCGATCTTGCCAGACGAGCCCGCGCTGCGTGCCGAACGACCATTCGCGACTACCTCGACAGCCGGCCGATCGTGGCGGAGATCGAGGCGATCGGACGTGCCATTGCCCTCGCTGAGGACACTGGCTGCTCGCTGCACATCGTTCATGTCAGCACCGGGCAGGGGGTTGCGCTGGTCGCCGGGGCGCGTGAGCGCGGCGTCGACGTCACCTGCGAAACGTGTCCGCACTACCTCGTCTTCACCGATGACGACGCCGAGCGAATCGGCGCATTGGCGAAGTGCGCACCACCCTTGCGAGCTGCCGAACAGCGCGAAGCGCTCTGGGATACCCTGCTCGCTGGTGACATCGATATGATCGCGTCCGACCATTCCCCCGCACCACCGTCCATGAAACAGGACGATGATGCCTTCGCCGTCTGGGGCGGGATCAGCGGGTGCCAGCATATGCTGCCCGTGCTGCTGAGTGAAGGCCAGAAACGAGGCCTTCTCCTGACGGCGATCGCCCGGTTGACATCGGGTAACGCGGCCTTGCGTTTTGAGCTGCCTCGCAAGGGCCAAATCGCCGTGGGCTACGACGCCGACTTCAGCCTGGTATCCAGGCAGGAACCGGTGCCGCTGATGAATACGGCCGTCCAGTATCGCCATCGCGATTCGCTTTGGGACGACTTTCCCGTTGCCTATCAGGTACTGACATGTGCCGTGCGTGGGCAGGTCGTGTTCGACGACGGCATGGTGGGTGGTCGTCCACCTGCGGGGCAGTTGATCCGGCCAGCGAATGCTAGCGGCAAAGGCACCGGGGAAACGACATAACGGCGAGGGCGATCATGATCGTCCGTGATGACGGCATGCGACAATCCTCGCACCTTCCGCCTGAGAACCAGTGGAAGGAGATTCGCCAGTTCACTCACCGGAGCAATGCATGCGGCGCACTTGGCAGACGTATTACCAGCCGGCGACGATGGATGATTCGCTCCGCCTCATGGCCCGATTGGGTCCCTCGGCGCGGGTGGTCGCGGGCGGAACCGACCTCATCGTCGAGTTGTCGCGAGGTGTCAAACCAGCCTCGACCCTGATCGATATCACCCGCATTGCCGCGCTGCGCGGCATTCGCGACGATGGCGACACGATCGTGCTCGGCGCCCTAGCAACCCACAACGATGTCCTGGCGTCCCGCCTGTGCAGGGAATCCGCGCTTCCGTTGGTGCAGGCTTGCCTCGAAATCGGCGCCCCGCAGCTTCGATCCCGGGCCACGGTCGCTGGCAACGTGGTCACCGGCTCACCTGCCAACGATACGATCTCGGCCCTGATCGCGATGGAGGCCTCGATCACCCTTGCGAACCTGAACGGTCAGCGGACGGTGAAGTTGATCGAGTTCTATCCCGGATTCCGGCAGACCGTGCTGCAACCGGATGAGCTGGTCGTCTCGATCTCGATCCCTAAGCTCGCGCAAGCCGAGCGCGGTCTCTTCGTCAAGCTCGGTCTCCGCCGCGCCCAAGCGATCTCGGTCATTCACATTGCGATGGTGCTGGGTTTCGACGGTGATGTCGTGCAGTCAGCGCGTGTCGCCTTTGGATGCCTGGCGCCAACCGTTGTGCGCGGTACGCAGATCGAAGCGTATCTGCGGGGCAAGGTGCTCACGCCGGATGTCTGCAGTGAAGCTAGCATCGTCGCGCTGAGCGACGTCAGCGCAATCGACGATATCCGAGGTAGCGCTGGCTATCGTCGTGACGTCCTGGTGCGGATGGTGGCTGGCGCGCTTGGTCGCCTCGCCGAAGGACGTGACTGGAACGACTTGCCGGAGGCTCCCATTCTACTCGAATCTGACACGACATATCCCAATGGCTATAAATCAACCGGTTCGCTCGGCTCGGTAGCGACGGTCATCAACGGCGAGCCGATCGCGTGGCCAGCAAGCGCCGCCACCAAAACGCTGCTCGATGCCCTGCGCGAGGATAGTGGCCTGACCGGCGCGAAGGAGGGCTGTGCTGAGGGCGAATGCGGCGCCTGCACCGTCTGGGTCGATGGCCAGGCGGTGATGTCCTGCCTCGTGCCAGCGGGGCAGGCTCACGGCTCGGCCATCACGACGATCGAGGGATTGGCTCGTCATCATCACCCCGAAGCAGGCCTGCACCCGCTTCAGCAAGCGTTCATCGATCAGGCGGCGGTGCAATGCGGGTTCTGCATTCCCGGCATGATCATGGCGGGCGCGAAACTGTTGGAGGAGCGACCGGCGCCGGACCTCCATGAAGTGCTGGTGGCGCTGAGCGGGAACATTTGCCGGTGTACCGGTTACCGCAAGATCCTGGCCGCCATCGACCAGGCCGCCAGCGTTGGGGGGTCCCAGTGAGCGACGAATTCGTCTTCCCGCCGGCGATCATCGGCGAGTCTCAAGCCCGGCCCGACGCGTTGGACAAGGTAACCGGCACGACGCAGTATCCGGCGGACCGGATCGAGTCCGGAATGATCCGCGGTGCCGTCGTCTTCGCCCATCGCCCGCGCGCGCGACTGCTGGAGATCGATGTCGCGGCCATCGAAGCCATGCCGGGTGTCCTGGCGGTGCTCACCGCCAGGGATGTTCCCTTCAACGCGTTCGGCCTGATCGACCATGATCAGCCGGTGCTGGTGGCCACGGGTGACGAGGTCCGATTCACCGGCGACAAAGTCGCGCTCGTTCTGGCTGAAACGCCCGACATCGCCTCGGCCGCCGCATGCGCCCTGCCGGTCCAGTACGAGGACCTCACGCCCATCCTGGATCCCGGCCTGGCGATGCGGCCTGGCGCCCCGCTCATTCACGCCGGACACGAGTCGAACGTTTTGATCCATGTGCCGATCCGGAAAGGAGACGTGGCCACCGCCTTTGCGGCGGCCGATGTCGTACTCTCCGGTGCATTCACCACGACCTGGCAGGAGCATGCGTACCTGCAGCCAGAAGCGGGGACGGCGTGGGTCGATGGCCTCGGCAGGCTCGTCATCGAAACGGCGGGACAGTGGCTTCACGAGGACCGTCGCCAGATCGCGGCCATGCTCGAACTGGATGAATCGGCTGTGATCGTTCGCTACAACGCGATCGGGGGCGCGTTCGGGGGACGGGAAGACCTGTCGATCCAGCATCTGCTCGCCCTGGCCGCGTGGAGGCTGCGGGATCGGTTCCCACAACGGAAGGTCGCCATCCAGTGGTCGCGCGAAGAGTCGATGACCGGCCATCACAAGCGCCACCCGATGCGGATCGAAACCAGCTGGGCCGCGAAACGTGACGGAACGGTGACGGCGGTGCGATCTCGCATCGTCGCCGATGGGGGAGCCTACGCCTCGACCTCGGCCGAGGTCATGAAGTGCGCAACAATCTTCGCGACCGGCTGCTACGAGATCCCCAACATCGAAACGGATGGGTACGTCGCCTACACCAACAACATTCCCAGCGGTGCGTTCCGCGGGTTCGGCGCTCCCCAGGCCCAGTTCGCCGCCGAGTCGATGATGACGCGCCTGGCGCACGCCCTGGCTATCGATCCGGCGGATATCCGGCGCCGGAACATGTACCGCGAAGGCAGCCTCGAACCGACTGGTCAGCCGCTCCCCGCGGGGGTGTCCGCGCTGCCGGTTCTCGACGCCGCAATCACCGAAATGGCGAGCCGGATGCCTGAATGGCGGGACGAGGAGGTTCCGCCGCACGTCAGGCGGGGCTATGGCATCGCGTCCGGCATCAAGAACGTCGGCTACTCGTTCGGCTACCCGGACAACGCCACGGCAACCGTGGAGCTCTTCGGGCGCGGCGAGATCGAGCGCGCCATCGTCCGGGTCGGCGCCGCCGAGGTCGGCCAGGGTACGCATCTCGCCATGCGCCAGATCGCGGCCGGGGTCCTGAGTGTTGAAATGTCACAGATCGATATGGTCACCGACGACAGCAGCGATGCGCCAAACGCCGGGTCGGCCTCTGCCTCTCGCCTGACCCTGCTCGCCGGTGGCGCGGTCCACGCCGCCGCTATGGACGCCTTGCAGCGCTATCAGGGCAGCGAGGAACAGCACGTCGTGGCCACCG
>JALZMD010000133.1 GCA_030858375.1 Chloroflexota bacterium | reverse complement strand
TATTCGACCGGCCAGAACATGTGGTGGAGGTGATTCTGGTTGGTGAGGAGCTCACCGCGTACTGTCCAATTACCCATCAGCCTGACTTCTATCGGTATGAGGTTCGCTACCGTCCGGTGACGGCCTGTATCGAGTCGAAGACGTTTAAATTGCTGATTGGATCGTTCCGGGACCAGGCGGCGTTTGCGGAAACACTGGCGAGCGATATTGCGCGAATCGTTCATGACGCCACAGGGGCGGCGGTGGATGTGATATTGACCCAGCAGGTGCGCGGCGGTATCTCGATCACTGCCAAAGCGTCGATTCCTCGACCTTCGGCCTCATAGGATCAGGCACGAGAATGCGCAGATTCGAAGGTGTAATCTATCTTGTCGGGTTTATCGTTTCGATCTGGTTAGCCAACTGGCTCGTGACCCACTGGGGAACGGTGCGATTTGGTGACGGTCCCTGGCTGATCCTTGTGTGGCCGGGGGAGTTCACGCCCTCCGGTAACCCGATCTATGCCCCGTCCGGTGTGCTGGCAATTGGCATCGGGTTCACGCTGCGAGATCTCGTGCAGCGACGATTGGGAGTGAAAGTCGTCGTGGTCGCGGTCGTTGTTGGTGCGCTGCTGTCGGCCGCCCTCGATACATCCCTGGCGCTTGCATCCGGCATGGCCTTCCTGATCGCCGAAATGCTTGATCTGTTCGTGTATACACCGTTGCAGCGTCGCAATCTCATTGGGGCAGTCGTGGCGTCGAACATCGTGGGCATCGTGGTCGACAGCATCGTCTTCCTGACCATCGCATTTGGATCGCTGGCCTTGCTCGAGGGACAGATCATCGGGAAAGCGTTGATGACGCTGGTCGCCATTCCGTTCGTCTACGCGATTCGCATGTGGGACCAGAAACGGGGGCTGACGCCTACAGGTGCTGATCCGCTCCTTATCTGACTCGGCTAGCAGTTACGCACCGCTCCTCGTCGATGTCGCTATCATGGACGTTCCGCGCCGCTCGCAATGGCCGTATAATCTGTGGCACACCGTCGAGCCGAATGGATCACATGCCTTCGGTGCAGCAGTCGGTCAACTCACAGGAGCGCCCAGATGATTCCCACTTTGCCTTTTGGCCGTACCGCTCACGAGAGCACACGGATTATTTTTGGCGCCGCCGCCCTCGGCGCCGTGACCCAGCCTGAAGCGGACCGCACGATCGAGCTCATGCTTGAACACGGCATCAACCACATCGATGTCGCCGCCAGCTATGGTGAGGCCGAAGATCGACTCGGCCCCTGGCTGAAGGATCATCGCGATGAGGTTTTCCTGGCAACCAAGACCGGCGAGCGGACCTACCAGCCCGCCTATGACCAGATCCGGCGCTCACTTGAACGGATGCAGGTCGACAACGTCGACCTGATTCAGCTGCACAACCTGGCGGAGGAGGAGGAATGGGAAGTCGCCCTCGGTGCCGGTGGTGCCCTCGAGGCGGCAGTCCGGGCCCGTGATGAAGGGTTGGTGAAGTATATCGGCGTCACGGGTCACGGGGTCGGGATCGCCGACATGCACAAGCGTTCCCTGGCGCGGTTCGACTTCGATTCCGTCCTCCTCCCGTACAACTATCCGATGATGCAGAACCCGCAGTACGCCGCCGACTTCGAGTCCTTGGTGACCCTTTGCCAAGAGCGGAATGTGGCGATCCAGACGATCAAGGCGATCACGAAAGCACCGTGGGGTGATCGGGAACAGACAACGGCAACGTGGTACGAGCCCTTGCAGGATCAGGATGCGATCGACCAGACGGTGTCGTGGGTGCTGGGGCGTCCGGGCGTGTTCCTCAATACGGTTGGGGATATTCACATCCTGCCGATGGTACTGGATGCCGCCGAGCGGTTCGAAACGCGGCCCTCCGACCAGGAGCTGCACGACCTCGTCGCGCAGTGGCAGATGGAGCCGATGTTCGTCTAACCCGGGAGGACTCCGGGGGCCGCACCGCGATACTCACCATGAAGCACCGCCCCTATCAACCCGCATAACACGAGTACACAGAGTGAGGAGCGCCTCGGTCGCCACTGCGTCTGTGTGCTGGTCGATCCACTCTACCCACGGGGAGCGGCGTAGTTGGTGCGTTGCTTCCAGTCGTCCAATTTCTGCTGCAGGCGGTACCTCCAACTCCCGAGCATCCCGGCCACGACCAAGAATATCCCCGCTATGGCTCATGGCGGGGCCGGTAATCGTGGTAACTGCTCACGGACCATCCGGTCACCACTGGGGAGATGGAGGAGACGATCTTCCGGATGTATGCCCAGCGGTGGGCGATTGAGGATACCTTCAAGACGGCCAAGGAGACGTTGGGGCTGGAGTCGGTGCAGGTGTTGGGGTATGACGCAATCCGGCGCTTGGAAGCGTTGGGCTGGGTGGCGTTGGGGTATATGCTGGACTTGGGCGTGACCCTGGAGTGGCCGCAGCTGCGCATCCTGCGACGCCTGGGCGGCGGTGAGGACCGGGCCAATCGGCCGGTGGGGAAGGCGGTGCTGCTGCGAGGGCTGCAACGGCTGCTGGACCTGCTGGCGACGGAGGCGATCCTGGCCGAGGAGGTGCGGCGGCACGGCACGTTGCCACCGGCGATCGCCACCCTCCTCGACCGCCCCGCCGATGACCCGTGAGTTACGTCCGGATCTCAGAGGGGCAGGTTGACAACCTCATCGTCCCTGATATCCTGAATTCAGCGACAGAACAGATCAATGCGGACCCAGCGGATCAGGCTCGAAGTGGATGCGTCGTCGTCATCCGGCGTTGGGGATCGCCGAGTCGCGTGATTGCGTGGCGCTTTCGAGCCGTGCCGCGCCTCGATTTTGGAGGTTATCGATGCGAAACGTCAGGCACGGTGGCGACAGATTCGCTGTTTCCCGGCGCGGCATGCTCAAAGCGGGTGCCGGGCTAGGCCTGGGGGCGAGTGGTCTCGCGCTCGGCTCCCCGCATCCGGGCCTCGCGCAGGAGGCCTCGCCAGTGGCGGTCGTCACGCCGCGCGAGGGCGATGTCGTCAACTTCACCTACCTCCGGCCAACGTGGGGTCCGGCCACCTTCACCGCCAATGGCCCGTACCAACAGCAACTGGAGGAACTGGGCAAGGTCGATATTGAGGTGCAGATCATTCCGGTGATCGATTTCGATACGCGGATCAATACGGTCCTTGCTTCCGGTGACCTCCCCGACGTGATGTGGGGCGGCGGCCCTTCCCAGCAAATCTGGAAGGATGCGCAGGACCAGGGCGCGTTCGCGCCAATCAACGCCTATCTCGATCAGTACCCGGCCGTGAAGGCGGCTGTGCCCCAATCGTTCTGGGATCTACTGACCGACGAGAACGGCGACATTTTCTTCGTTCCCCAGCTCATCTATCCGGTCGTGCCCTTCTTCATCTTTTACCGCAAGGATATCTTCGACGCCCAGGGACTCGCCGAACCCACTACCCTCGACGAATTCGTGGCCGCCTGCGAGGTGCTCTCCGGCAATCCTGAGATATCCCCGTTCACCATGGGCTACACCTGGCACGCCAAGGATTTCGCCACTGTTTGGGATTTCGCCGAATTCGGCTGGCAGCCCAACCCAGACGAAGCGAACCAAATCCTCCCCTGGTATGTGCAGGACCCGCAGATCGAAATGCACTTCTGGTTCCAGGACATGTACAACCGGCAGTTGCTGGACCAGAACTATGGCATCAACCCGGAACCCAACCTCTCCGACGACCGGTTCAAGGG
>JALZMD010000107.1 GCA_030858375.1 Chloroflexota bacterium | reverse complement strand
TTGATTCTCTCGATCATCGGCTGGACCGGGCTGGCGCGCGTGGTGCGAGGCCGGTTTCTCTCGCTCCGGGAGGAAGAGTTCGTGACCGCGGCGCGGCTGGATGGCAGTGGCGAGATGCGGATCATCCTGAGGCAGATGCTGCCGTCTTTCACGAGCCACATCATCGCCTCCATTACGTTGGCGATTCCGGCGGTAATCCTTGCCGAGACCGCGCTGAGTTTCCTCGGTCTCGGCCTTCGCTCTCCCATCAACAGCTGGGGGGTACTGTTGCAGGAGGCGCAGAACATCCGGTCCGTTTCCACCGCACCCTGGCTGCTGCTGCCGGGCGTGATGGTGGTCCTGGCCGTGATTTCACTCAACTTCCTCGGTGATGGTCTTCGCGACGCAGCCGATCCCTACGCAACGTGACGGAGAGAAGCGAGATGGTGACTGCCGCCCAGGATACAGCCATGCCGACTAGCACGGCGCCCGATGACCTCCTGCTGGAGGTGCGGAACCTGAAAACCTGGTTCAAGTTGGACGAGGGCACCGTCAAGGCGCTCGACGGCGCGACCTTCGATGTGAAGCGGGGCAAGACGCTCTGCATCGTGGGCGAAAGTGGGTGTGGCAAAAGCATGACGGCGCGCTCGATCCTGCAGATCGTCCAGCCCCCGGGTAAGGTGGTCGAGGGCGAGATGCTGTTCCACCGCACGGAGGTAGCAGGCGCCAGGTCGACCACCGACCTGGCGGCGCTCGATCCCAAGGGCGAGGAGATCAGGGGGATCCGGGGCAAGGAAATCGCGATGATCTTTCAGGAGCCCATGACTTCGTTTAGCCCGGTTCACACCATCGGCAACCAGATTGCGGAGAACGTGCTGTTGCACTCGTCGATGTCGAAGGGGGAGGCTCGCCTTCATTCCATTGGTATGTTGAAGACAGTTGGTGTACCCAGGGCCGAGGACCGCTTCGATAGCTACCCATTCCAACTCAGCGGTGGCCTGCGCCAACGCGCGATGATCGCGATGGCGCTCTCCAACAGCCCGGACCTGCTGATCGCCGACGAGCCGACTACGGCACTCGATGTCACGACCCAGGCGCAAATCCTCGAGCTGATGCGGGGCCTGCAAGACGATCTGGGGATGGCGATGATTTTCATTACCCACGATCTCGGGGTAGTGGCGGAGATCGCCGACGAGGTTGCAGTCATGTATCTCGGTCTCGTCGTCGAGCGAGGAAATGTCGACCAAATCTTCCATGAGCCGAAGCATCCCTACACCCGAGCGCTCCTGAAATCGATTCCGCGGTTGGGACAGGCGAACCGGGAGCGGCTCGACTCGATTCGCGGCATGGTGCCCGACCCCTACAACCGTCCGGATGGCTGCCCGTTCAACACACGCTGCGACTTTGCCATGCCGGGCGTTTGCGACCGGATCCTACCGCCGGTGACCGACCTGGGATACCGTCGGGACGTTCGCTGCCTGTTGCATGAGCCGGAATACCTTTCGACCGAACAATCCCAACGCATGCGCGCGGTTCCGGACCCACTCGTTGAAGCCTTTGGAGAACCGCATGGCACAGAAGAATGACGCTCCGTCCACACCTCGCGCCACCCTTCTCGAGGTGGACAGGCTGCAAGTGCATTTCCCCCTTGGCGGCGGCCTGCTGCGTGGTCCCACCTTGACCCTGAAAGCGGTCGATGGGATCTCGTTCTCTATCTACAAGGGAGAAACGCTCGGTCTCGTCGGCGAGAGCGGGTGCGGCAAAACGACCACGGGCCGAAGCATCGTGCGGGCAATCGAACCCACCGGCGGTGCGATGAACTACCGCGGCGAAAACGGTGACGTCGTTAACCTCGGAGCATTGAGCAACCGCCAATTGAAACCGTACCGGAAAGAGATTCGGATGGTTTTCCAGGATCCGTTTTCATCCCTCAATCCCCGCATGACGGTGATGCAGACGGTGGGCGAGCCACTCAAGTCGTTCAAGATGGGCTCCGGCAAGGAGCGTGAGCGACGGATTGCGGACACGCTGTCGAAGGTGGGGTTGCGTTCGGAATACATGCGGCGCTACCCGCACGCCTTCTCTGGGGGTGAACGGCAGCGGATCAGCATCGCTCGGGCGCTGGTGCTCAATCCCAGCCTGGTCGTCCTCGACGAGGCGGTGTCGGCGCTCGATGTTTCGGTGCGAGCGCAAATTCTGAACCTGCTGCACGACCTGCAGCAGGAATTCGACCTGACCTACCTCTTCATTTCCCATGACCTGAGCGTGATCGAGCACATCTGCGATCGCGTGGCGGTCATGTACGTGGGCAAGATCATCGAACTCGCTCCCACCGCCGACCTGTTTGCGACCCCGCAGCATCCGTACACCGAGGTGCTGATGTCGGCCGTGCCGGTCCCTGACCCCCGGCTCCGGAACCGTCGCCAGCGAATCAAGCCCCGGGGCGAAGTGGCTGACGCCGTGAATCCCCCATCAGGTTGCTATTTCCATCCGCGGTGCCAGTACGCCCAGGAGCGCTGCAAGCTCGAGGAACCGCCGTTGCGCGAAATCAAGCCCGGCCACTTCGCCGCCTGCCATTTCTCCGAAGACCTGAACCTGCTCGGGGTGCGGCAACTCACGCAGACGTCCACCGAGGTCGCCGACTGACGTTGTCTTCGAGCAATCTCGCACCCAATCGGGACGTGGGAGCGGCAGGCACTTCTTCCACCGATCTCCGATGTTGAGAGACGGGGGCCGAAGTTCGCAGCGGTGAAGCGCTTCGCGTAGGGAAACTCTTGCGCTGCTCTCACTAAGTTCGGGTTGAGAGTTGCGGGCTTTCCGGGCCGGACGTTTTGACGCTGGCGGAGACGCTCTCCGTAACTCTGATATTGTGCAATCCATCACAATGCGGTTCCCGATGCGTTCCTGGGGCCGTATACTTGCCCTTGAAACGGGTTGAATTGCCTGGCTTCACCAGGATCCGTGATTCGACTAGTGCTGCCAATCGACGACGCTGTCGCCGGCAACCCCAAGGAACGCCCGCTATGCCTCAACGCTCAAACTCCCATTCGCGTGGTTTCACAATGGCCATCGCGGCCGTGATCGTGGCCATGCTCCTGCCCACGCTGGGTATAGCCCCGGCGATCGCCCAATCTGTCCTCAATTGCGGGCCGCTCGACACCGGTACGCCTGTTCCGGAAATCACTGAGGTATCCGAATTGCCGGGTGTGACCGTGCCAGAGGATGCCACCCAGGTCACCTTCGGCTACATCCCGGTTTCGATCTTCGCGCCGGTGTTCGTGGCCTACGAGAAGGGGTACTTCGCCGATGCTGGGCTCGACGTCCAACTTGAGGTGCTCCCCGGCGGCTCGGACATGGTGCTGCTGACCGCGACTGGCGACATGGACATGGCGATCAGCGGCGTTGGACCGGCCTACTGGAACGCGACCGATCAGGAGCTGGGAGTCGAGATCGTGGCACCAGGACATATGGAAGGCTCGCCCGTCGCCTCGCCGCTCATGATCTCGATGCAGGCGTGTGAGGAAGGCACGATCACCAGCGTGGCCGACCTTGAAGGCAAGCGCGTGTCAGTGAACGCACCGGGGGCGACCGAAATCTGGCTCGATATTGCGCTCGAAACGGCTGCTCTCTCGATCGAGGATGTCGATCTGCAATACCTGAGCTTCCCCGATGCCGTGGTCGCCCTCGAATCGGGCGCGCTGGACGCCTCGATCGTCGGCGAACCGCTGGCGACCCAGGCGGAGCGGGATGGCCTGGCGGTGCGGCTGCTGCCGGACTTCCCGGTTCAGGAGATCCAGCCCACGGT
>JALZMD010000121.1 GCA_030858375.1 Chloroflexota bacterium | reverse complement strand
GCCAGGTCCGGCGCCAGGTCGAGATAGCCATGGCGCAGCCGGTTCATGCCCATCACCAGCCACACGTCCTCGGCCATCGCGTCCCCAAGCCGAATGTAGGTGCCGATCCCCAGGACGAGGGTGACCGAAAGCACGAGCACGGCAAATGCCCGGAAGGTGTCGTCGAAGTCGGTCGCCTGCGCGACCAGCGCCAGGGACACGATCGACGCCGACAGCACGGTGATGAACATGCTTGCGCGGGTAAATAGTTCGTTCCACGTCATGCTCCGCGTGGCCAGCAGGCTCCAGTGCTCGGTGGCGAGGATCTGCACGCGAACGGCATCAGAGACGTGGGGTCGGTCGGTTGATTCCGATTCTGCAGGCATCTCCGGCATGGTGTTCTCCTCCTGGCACGTTTCGCCAACCAGCCAATCCCCGTACGGGCAGCCTGGCCTGCCGACGCCTGCCCTGATCCGCAAGCGTCAGGGAACGTGTATATCCCGTCCATGGCGTGCGGGTAGGCAGCAATCGCCAGGCTTATGCCCAAGAGGAAGTGGCGACGGGTGATCGGGAACGTATGCGAAGACTTGGCGAAACCCTTTCCGTTCTGGGTTACCGGGCACCGCATGGGTCAATGCCCGCCCATCCCCGGGCCGTGGCGCCAGCGCTATGGCCGATCGTCAGCCCGCCGGGGCGGGAAGGTACGAAAGGCTGCGCGACTACGCCGCGATCTCGATAATCCTGTACATGCCGTGAAAGGCATGCGGCATGCCGTCCGCCAGGTCCGGGAAGAAGCACACCAGGACGTAGGTGCCCGGCTCCAGCTCCACTGGCGTCCAGACGGATGTCCCGGTCGACTGCGTGGCCGTGTACAGGACGGGAACCAGATCCACATTGGGGTCGAAGTCCACCGCGGCCGGCGTGCCGGTCATATCCGACTCGAGCACCGCCTCGACATCGGCGTCGGTCAACCCATCTGGACCCGAGAACCAGACGATGAAATGCGGCTGGGCACCAATATTCTCGACCCGCACAACCTGTGATCCGACGGCGAGTTCGCCGCTGGTAACCTCGATCACGTACTCGCCCATCGTGATCGTGGCATCGGACGCCGGCTCCGGCAGGTCGGCCGGCATTTCACCGGTCACTTCGAAGATGAATGGCGCCTGGGACTGGTCCGGATCGCCGCCGGATGATCCTATCCACTTGCCAGGTGTCAGGTCGAGCACAATCTGGGCAGACTCACCTGGCATCGCGGACACGCCCCCCGCGAAAAGCGACTCGAAGAAGAAGGTCGGCGGTCCGTCCATTGCTTCCCCACCAGCTTCAGGCGAGGCCTCGGGCGCGAGTGCCGGCGTTGCCGCTCCTTCCGATGGCGGTGCAAGCGCGGCGATGTACTCTTCGGCCGTCACGCCCACCGGCTGCACGAATTCGATACTCCCCCCCAGCTCACCGGCGTCCTCACCCACCGTCAGCGTCAGCAGGTACCGGCCCGCCGCCAGGGATTCCGGAAGGCCCTCATAGGCGGCGGCAGTCACAGTAACGTCCAGGGCGGGAAGTCCCATCTCGGCGAGCCCAGCTCCGGGCGTGGCCTCCTGGGCCACCGCCAGCGGAATGCCCCGCCCGGCCACAACGGCCCCGGTCAACGCCAGGCTTGCGCCAAGCAGGAGTGAACGCCGGGTGATCGGGGATTCGTAAGACGACATGGTGTCTTTCCTTTGCATATGTGGAGCGACGTGCTCCACGGTCGAAAGCCAGCCGTTGGCGTGCCGTGCTCCGGCCGGGTCAACCCGGCCCGCTGACACCGCACATCGGCCTCGTCCAAGCCTGATCTGTTCCCGTTAGCGCGGCGTTAATCGGCTCGTTCCACCCGTGCCATAATGCGGACAACGCAGGGTGTACAAGGACGGCATGCCCGGGTTGTCAACGAGCATCTCGACGTCGAAAGACCGTGATGGATAGACCAGTTGTTCTTCACGTGAACCTGCTTGCCGGCTTCCGGGTCGCCGTTGGCGAGCGATCCGTCCCTGCGGCCGCTTGGCGCCAGAAACGCGTCGCCGCGGTCATCAAGCTCCTCGCCCTGGAACCAGCGCACCGGCTTCATCGGGAACAGGTTCTCGATGCGCTCTGGCCCGATCTTGACCTGGAATCTGGCGCCGGCAACCTTCGCGTCGCGCTTCACCATGCCCGTAACCGACTCGTCGACGCCGGCGCGACGCCAGGCGTGTTCCTGGTTCGCGACGGCGAGTCACTGGCCCTGAGTCTGGGTGGAGCGATCCGGGTCGATGTCGACGTATTCGAGCAGGCGGCGGCACGTGCCTGGCAGGTTGCCGAACCGGAAGCCATTGAGGTGGCGCTTGGGCACTACCCCGGCGATCTCCTGCCCGATGACCTTTTCGACGACTGGGCCGTCCCCCGGCGCATGAGTTTGCGGGCGAGCTACCTGACCCTGCTGGCCCGCCTCGCCCGTCTTGCCGAGCAGCGGGCAGAGATCGACCGCGCGGTCGCCGCGTACCAGCGCATCCTCATCCTCGAACCCGCGCAGGAGGAGTCGCACGTTGCGCTGATGCATCTCTTTGCCCTTGGTGACCAACGCTCGCAGGCACTCGCCCAGTACCGGCGGCTGGTTGCGGTACTGGAACAGGAGATGGGTACGGTACCGGAACCGGCGACTCGCACGCTGTACGACGCTATCCGGAACGCTCAGCCGACCCGGCTGGAACCGCTTCGCGAACCGGCCCGGACCCCTCGCTGGACGATGCTTCCTGCTCCGGTTGACGCGCTGATTGGCCGCGATCGCGAACGCGCCGAAATTCGCCAGTTACTCGCCACCCTTCGCCTGGTGACACTCACGGGGTCGGGCGGCGTCGGCAAAACCCGGCTGGCGCTGGCGGTCGCCAGTGACGTCATGTCGACCTTCCCCGATGGCGCCGTCTTCGTCGACCTTTCGCCGATCCGTGATCCCGCCTTGGTACTCTCGGCGGTAGCCCAAGCCGCAGACGTCTACGATACAGACAGTCGGCCCCAGATTGAGGCCCTGGCAGTGACCCTGCAGGAAAAACGGCTCCTGCTCCTGCTCGACAACTTCGAGCAGGTAATCGACGCGGCCCCGATTGTGGCGAATTTTCTCAGAAGGTGCCCTGGCCTCAAAGTGCTGGTCACCAGCCGGGTTCGCCTGCGGCTGCGGGGGGAGCAGGAATATCCCGTGGAGCCCTTGGCTTTGCCCTTCGATCAAGCCAGTGTTATTGCTGCCTCCGCAGCGGGCCAGCTCTTCGTCCAGCGTGCCGCTGAGGCACGTCCCGACTTCGTGCTGACGCCCCAAAATGCCGCGGCGGTGGGTGAAATCTGCCGAAGGCTTGACGGGCTCCCGTTAGCCTTGGAGCTGGCGGCGGCGCGGGTGCGGACCCTTCCGCCAAAGATGTTGCTGGAGCGGCTTGATGCGCCGCTGGCCCTGCTAACGGGCGGGACGCGAGATATGCCGGAACGGCACCAGACGATCCGGGCTACGATCGCCTGGAGCCACGATCTGCTCAGCGATGTGGAGCGGTGCCTCTTCCGTCGGTTGGCGGTTTTTGCCGGGATCTGGACATTGGCGGCAGCCGAGGCGGTGATAGATCTCAACGGAGATCTCGGCATCAGCGTCCTTGACGGGTTAACCTCGCTCGTCGATCAGAGTCTGCTGCAGTCGGTGAACGGCGGCCGGCTGCGGGAGACCGAAACCCGATTCGCGATGCTGGAAACAATCCGCGAGTTTGCATTGGAGCAATTGATAGCCAGTGGCGAAGACGCCGGGGTGCGGCGTCGCCACGTCTCCTTCTACGTGGGGCTCGCCGAGACGGCCGACGCCGACCTGACCAGTTCACAGCAGCAGATGTGGCTGGACCGGCTCGATGCTGATAGGACAAACCTGCGCGCCGCGCTCGACTGGGCGCTTGAGGAGGACGTGATCATGGGGCTGCAGCTGGCCGGGGCACTGGGTCGGTTTTGGGGAATGCGGGGCTCCGTGACCGAAGGACGTGCCCACCTTGATGCGCTGTTGGCGATGCCCTCGCCGGCCCAGCCTGCGACGCGGGCCAGGGCGCTCAACGCCGCCGGCCTGCTCGCGCGCCTGCACGGCGACACCGGGAGGGCCGAGGCGTTGGTCGACGAGGCTGTTCACCTGTGGCGTTCGCTGGACAATCGATCCGGTCTCATTCCGGCGCTCTACGCCAGGGCGTGGCACGCAAAGGAGCGGAACGATCTCGAATTGGCAACCAGCCGGTTTGAGGAGTGTCTGGCGCTGGCCCGCGAGGGAGGAGACCGTTTCCACGTCGCAGCTTGTCTGGTGAGCCGTGCTGAGATCGCCAACGACCAGGGCGACACCGTCCGCGCCGACGCCCTGCAATGGGAAGGCGTGGCGCTCTTCCAGGAGCTGGGCGACAGCGCCAACGTTGGCTGGTCGATTTATAGTATGGCTGCCATGACCATCCATCGAGGCCAGCCGGCAACCGCCCTCCCGCTGCTCGAAACGGCCCTCGCCAATTTCCACAAGGTCGACGAGGCACGCGGGGTGGCGTGGTCGCTGGTCGCGCTTGCAGAGGCGACCTGGCTCCTGGCGGCACCGAAGCCAGCGCCAGATGTCGCCAGCGTCGATGTCAGCCAGGCAATGGGCTCGCGTGCAGCTGGTCTTTACGCGGAGGCGTTAGGGCTGGCCATGGAATTCAAGGACAAGCGAATCATTGTGAGTTGTCTGGAAGGATTGGCAACGGTGGCCCTCTGGTGGGGTAAGACCGACGAGACCATTCGTCTGCTGGGCGCCACCTCCGCTCTGCGTGAGACGATCCCATATCCCCTGGGACCGCATGCCAGAGGCGTCGTCGACTGTCTCATCGACAGCGGGCGCCGCGCCCTCGACGATCGCGCGTTCACAACCGATTGGAGTGTAGGTCGCGCCTTGTCTCTGAGCCTGGCTGTCGAACTCGCGGAAGAGACTGCTGCCGCGATCGCCGCCCGACCCAGGATGGACTAGGCAACGGCCGTCGCCAGCGACACCCAGGCGATGACCGCCGGCGGCGGCATCGCCCGGGCACGGCGTACGCGAGTTGGGGTGCTAGCCGGTGACGGTAAAGACCTGGTGCATGCCCATCATGGCGTGCGGCACTCCGGTTCCGGCGGTCGGGAAGAAGCAGGCCGCGAGATAGGTTCCCGCCACAAGCGACACCTCCAGCCACGTGGTCGTCCCGGTCGATTGAGTCAGGGAGATGGCCACGCTTTCGAGATCCGTTTCCGGGTCGAACCCGTCCGGCATCGCGGCCCCGGACATTTCGGCTTCCAGGGCGGCGGTCATGAAGTCGTTGTCCAGGTCGAGATCGCCGAGGTAGCGATCGAGCAACAGGAAATGGGGCTCGGCGCCCTGGTTCTCGATTGCAAGGGTGTGATCGCCGGCAACCAGGTTGCCGTCCACGTTGATGCCAAAATCAACCAGGGTGACCGCAATATCCGATTCCGGCTCGGCCACCTCGTTCGGGAAAGCACCGGTGACGGTAAAGATCACTGGAGCCTGCGGCGCGCTCGGCTCGTC
>JALZMD010000118.1 GCA_030858375.1 Chloroflexota bacterium | reverse complement strand
CGCGAACGTGCTCCTGCGAGTAATCGGTCGTGTAGTAGAGGTCCAGGAACTTCTTCGATTCGGCGGTTGCCGTCTCCAGGTCAGCGGTCAGGTTGACGTTGTGGTAAAGGTGCGTCGAGATCGAGGCGGGATCGCGGCCCGCCTCGGCGACCTTTTGCTGGAGGTCCGCAATGCGCCAGCCAAGATCGTCCGGATTCCATTTCGAAGTCTGCCAGCCATCGGTGTACTTCACGATCCGGCGGTGCGAGTTCATGACCGCCTTGTCGTTGTCGCGCGGCGCGTGCACCGCAAGCCAGAGCGGCGGCCCCCCCTTGTGGAACGGTTTCGGTTCGATCGTCACCCTGGCAAACGCGTGGTGCTTGCCCTCGAACGTCACATCGTCCTCGGTCCAGAGCTTGCGGACGATCTGGAGTCCTTCCGTGACCCGCTCCACGCGGTCGCGGCTGGTGACCTTGTAGGTCTCGCTCTCGACGTGGACGCCGGCCTGGTCGACATTGCCGTTGCAGGCGACCAGGATCGTCCGACCCTCAGCGAGCTGGTCGAGACTGGCCCACTGGTCGGCCAACTGGATGGGATCGCGCAAGGGAAAGCTCGCCATGCAGGCGGGCCCAAGCTTGACGTTCCTGGTTCGCGCCGCGATCGCGGCGAGCAAAGTGATCGCCTCCAGGCGCGGCTTCGCCAGTAGGCTGTCCCCAACCCACACGCTTTCGAACCCGCCCGATTCATCCGCAATCTCGGCAAGTTCGATCAGTTCCCGTGGCGTGGTGGCGTCGAACAGCACGCCACGGTTCGGCAGGGTCAATCCAATTTTCAATCCCATGATGATGACCTTTCGTTCCCGATCTCGCGGACAGCGGATGTCAGATGGATGCGTCGTGTTCGACCGTAAATCGGGCCGAATGCGTCAAGTTGGCGGGGAACCCCGGAACCGGGTCGGGCCCACGGAGCGTCACCTCGAACGGCCCGCTTCCGCGGCTGGAAAGGAAGCCATCGACCTCAGGGGCGCCAGAATCGGCGTCGACGAGGTCGACGAACTGGTCTCCAACGTGGAATCGGGTCGACGCCCCGGTTGAATCTGGCCCGCCGAGCAGGCTCCGGTACAACGGATCGGCGTTCGCTTTCGCGGATACGGCCACGGTCACGCCTGCGATGCCGGTCACGCCGTTGGCGTGCACGGCGTCTGCGCCCCGGGGCACGCGCAGGTCGTGATCGGTTATGTCGTCGATCAGGAACGGCAGCCGCTCGGGGCCGGCGGTATTCAGGCGGGCTACCCGCCAGGCGATCCGCACCCCGTCGGTCCGGAGCCTGCCCCCCTCCATCGGTCCCGTGATCTCGAACTCCAGGGTTCGCAAATGCTCCAGTTCAGCGCGGAGATCGCCGCAAACGAGCGCGAAGTCCACCAGCCCCTCGCCGATCTGGAGCACGTCCCACCACGTGTTGTCCTTCACCGGCGGCTCGTGCTTGAACGCGATCAGCTCGATGTAGCTGCCGTCGTCGAACGTGATCAGGGCATTGTGCGATCCCCGGTGCGCGTGGTCGCCGCCAATGGTCACGGTGAACCCCAGGCGTTCGTAATCTGCGATCGCCTGGTTCAGGTCATGAACCGCAACGACGACATGGTCAATGGCTTGTGGCACGTGAAACGTCGCTCCTCTTGAAAAAAACGCCAGATACACATTGCGCCGGCCGGTTACCGTCCCCGGCGCCGTGGATCGAGTTCGTCCCGCAGGCCATCGCCCAGCAGGTTGTAGGCGAGCACGGTGACCACGATCAGGATGCCGGGAAAGGTCGTGATCCACCACGCCGTTTCGAGGAACAGTCGGCCCTCGGACGCCATGTTGCCCCAGGTTGGCGTGGGCGGCGTCACCCCGAGGCCGAAGTAGCTCAGCCCCGATTCGATCAGGATCACCGTCGCCACCCGCAGCGTCGCCGCCACCACGATCACCGAGATCACGCCCGGCAGCACGTGGAACCACAGGATGCGGGCGGTCGACGCCCCGTTGATGCGGGCCGCGTCGATGAAATCGCGGTGCTTGAGCGACAGGACCTCGGCCCGGATCGTCCGCGCCGTCAACGGCCAGGCGGTCAGCCCCAGGAAGAGGATCAGCAACGCCAGGCTGGAGCCGTAGATCGCGACGATCGTGATCAGCAAAATGAAGATCGGGAACGCCATGAGCATGTCGGTCAGCCGCATCAGCACCATGTCCACGGCCCCACCCAGGAACCCGGCGACCAGGCCGAGCGTGGCCCCGACCACGATGGTGATCAGCATCGCCACCAGGCTCACCGAGAGCGTGATTCGTGTGGCCCAGATCGCCCGGGAGAGCATATCCCGCCCGAGGCTGTCCGTCCCCAGCGGATGCGCCCCGCTCGGCGGCTTGAGGCGGTCGAGCAGGATCTGGGCATTCGGGTCGGCCGGGGCCAACCACGGGGCCAGCAGGCCAAACAGGTACATCACGAGCAGGACGCCCACCCCGATCGCGATCCGGCGGTTGCGCATCAGGCGGCGCCAGGTCGGCACGGTCGTGCGCTCCCGGAGCAACGGATCGTTGGCGGCGGCGAACCCCGTGGGCGGGGCAGCCCTGGATGTATCGACGGTGGCGCCGCTCATTCGCCAAGCCTCACGCGCGGGTCGGCAAGACCGTAGGCGATATCTGCCAGCAGATTGCCGATGAGCACGAGCACCGCCACGAAGACATTGATCGTCAGGATCACCGGGTAGTCGCGGGAGATTACGGAGTCGAGCGCCAGGCGTCCGACCCCCGGCAGGGCGAAGATCGTTTCGATCGCCACCGTGCCCCCGAGCAGGTAGGGGATCTGGACGCCCAGCAGGGTGATCACGGGCAGGAGCGAGTTGCGCAGGGCGTGGATCACCGTCACCGTTCGCTCGCTCAACCCCTTCGCCCGGGCCGTGCGCAGGTAATCCTGGTTCAGCGTTTCCAGCATCGACGACCGCGTGTAACGGGCCACGCTCGCCAGCAGGTTGGCGGTGAGCACGATCGTGGGCAGGATGAGGTACGGCGCCACGTTCACCGGGTTCCACCCCGACGTGTTCGTGGGCCGGATGCCGCTGGCGGGCAACCAGTCCAGCCGCATCGAAAAGACCAGGATGAGCATCAGCGCTAGCCAGAACGAGGGCACCGCGAAGCCGAACAGCGAGAGGAAGGTCAGCACGTCGTCGAGCCGGCTGTTGGGCCGCAGCGCCTGCAGGACGCCGATCGCCATGCCCAGCGTGAAACCGATGACCAGCACGCACCCGGCCAGGGCGAGCGTGGTCGGCAGTCGCTCGACGATCATCTCGATCACCGGTTGCCGGGTCTTGAAGGAGAGGAGATCGCCAGTCAACAACGACTGCATGGTGCGCAGGTATTGCACGGCGATCGGCTGATCGAGGCCGAGCTGGACGCGCAACGCCTCCATCTGCTCGGTGGTAAGCATTTCCGGATCGGCGAGCACACGGGCGGGATCACCCGGCGCAAGCCGGATGATCCCGTAGGCAATGATCGAGATTCCGAGCAGCATCGGGATGAGCAACATGATGCGCCGGAGAATGTGTTGGCTCACTGTGGGTCCCTGCCGGTGGGCGCGTTGGGCGATTATCGAAGGTCAGGCGCAAATTCCAGCGCGTGACCGGTCGTTACCCATTGATCTGCCATTCCGGAATGCGGTCGTAGAGTTCGGAGAGGGTTTCGGTTTCGGGAACCGTCAGTCGCTGGCCAATGACGAGCAGGTCCTGCTGGCGCCAGAGGTAGACAAGCGGCGCATCGGTTGCGACCAGGTTCTGGATTTCGAAGTAGAGACTCTTCTCCACCTCCTGGTCCAGGGCGGCGCGGGCTTCGACGAAGAGGGCATCCACTTCTTCGTTGACGTAGCCGGTCGAGTCGTTCGGGCGCGGGTTCTGGAACCAGCGCTGCAAATCGGCGCGGGGATCGATGATGAAGTTGTTCCACGACGTAACGGCCGCCTCGAACTCGCCGACCACGAGCGGACCCGTGACTTGCCCCGCCCCCTGCTCCTCGATCGTGACCTCGAACCCGGCTTCCTGGAGGAACGGCTGCACCGCCAGGCCATCCTGCCGGTTGGCGGTGGGCACAGTCAGGGTGAAGGCCAACCGCTCATCTTCGGCATTTGTGCGCACGCCGTCGTCGCCCATCGTCCAGCCGGCCTCATCCAGCAGGCTGGCCGCCCGTTCCGGATCGTACGGGTAGTCAGGCGCATCCGGGTTGAATATCCAGGCGAGTGGGGTAACCAGGCTGCGGCCAACCTCGCCCTTGCCCAGCAGCAGGGCGTCGATCACGGTTTGCCTGTCGACCGAGTGGCTGATCGCTTGGCGCACGCGCGGATCGCTGAAGATCGGCAGGTTGAGGTCGAAATTAAGGAAGATCACGCGGAGACCAGGCAGTTCGCGCACCGTAAAGTTCGGGTCGCTGGTGAACGCTTCGAGCAGATCCGGCGAGACCGTCCCAAGATCGAGCCCGCCGCTGGTCAATTCGGCGTACGCCGTCGCCGGATCGGGTATGAACCGGGAAATGACCGTTTCGATCGCTGGTGCGCCTCCGAAATATTCCGGATTGGCGCGGAGCGTGAGGCTCTCGCCCTGGAGCCACTCCTCGACGATGTAGGCCCCGGTGTAGACCGGCTTGCGGGCGAAGTCGCTCCGGTCGATTTCGGCGACCGCCATCGATTCTAGGATGTGCCGCGGCAGGATCCGTTGCCGGCTGGCAGCCGAGGCGAGGAAGAGGGCATCGGGCTGGAGCAGCGTGATCCGCACGTGGGTTTCATCGATCACCTCCACCCCGGCGAGTTGGTCGGCCTCACCGGCCTTGTGCTCGGTGGCGCCTGCAATTTGCGCGAAGTAGGAATCGAGCCCGCCGGGCCATTCCACATTCGTCACGAGATCGTAGGTGAACTTGACGTCATCGGCGGTGAAGGGTTCACCATCGTGCCAGGTGACGCCCGAGCGCAAGGTGAACGTGTGGACTAGGCTGTCTTCCGAAACCTCCCACGTTTCCGCGAGGTCGGGCTCGACCTCGAACGAGGGATAGGCGAGCTTAACCAGGCCGTTGGCGATGATCCGTTGGATCTGCTGGTACGAGGCGCCGGTCACCGGCGCCCCGGAGAGCAGCGTCGCGGGTTCGGCCCAGGCGCCGATCACGACCTGCGAGCCGCCATCCTGGGCGATGGATGGCGCGGACGAAGCAGGCAACGGACTCGCGGCGGTGGTTGCGGCCGAGAGCCCGAACCCGGCGACCCCGGTAACGGCGGCGGTTTGCATCAGGCGGCGGCGCGTCAGCGCGGAGGTTGGGCGATTGTTGGTACGGTGAGTCATCGGTGATATCCCTTCTCAAGTGCAAGGAGTTGACATGAAGTGGCGCGATTGATCAGTTGGCTGGATTCGATGTCCGCACGCTACGGCACGGTTGACGATACCTCATCGGCGACGAAGCGTTGGGCGGCGGTGTGCTGCGCGACGAACGCAAGCACACGCGGCCATGAATCGGCCCGCGCCCGCGCCAGTCCCTCCGGGGTTCCCCCGAGGTCGATCGTGGCCTTGCGGATCGGATGGTAGCCCTGATTGACGGTGGTTGGGGCGTACCCCGCACCGATCGAATGCCCGGCGCCGTCGTATTTCAGGTGTTCGACCGAAAAATCGAAGCCGTTCGATTGCGCCCGTTCGACGATCAGGTCGCCGAAATGCGCCGACGGCCAGAGGGCATCGTGCGTGCCGGAAATGAGCAGGACGGGCCCCTCGATCCGCTCGACCGGGATCACGGCCGGTCCGGCTCGCTCCGTAACGCTGGCGTACTCCAGATAGGCCGGCTCCAACCGGATCACCCCGTGTTCGTCAGGCGCGACCGCATCATTGCGTACCCAGCCCGCGTAGGGAACGGTCCGGTTACCGGCGGTCCAGGCGGCGAAGTCGTCGATCGATCCGTCATCCCCGCTCCGCGATATCGCGCCCCAGACGAGACTGCTGGGAACGTAGGCGACAACCGAGCGGATCTCGCGGTAGCGGGAAGCCAGCAGCAGGGCCAACTCGCCTCCGCGCGACGTGCCGCTGACGGCCAGCCGTTCCGCGTTCAGCAAGGGATGCTCGCCGATCCATTCCAGCGCCGACTCGAAATACTCGAGTGGAATCCGGCGCAACTCCGGCGGCAGTCCTTCGACGCCGAAATAGGCGAGCGACACCGCCGCGAACCCGTGTGAGGCAAAGAGCGCGGCCGGCCGGTCAGGAAATCCTCCCCCCGACCCTCCCAGCACGAGCACGGTTGGGAACGGACCGAATCCATCGGGCAGGAAGAGATTGGCCTGGATCGATGGTTCACGAACCTCGACGACCTTTACGTTTTCGGCGACCGCGCGCCGGACCACGGACTGCTCGATCACCCCGCCGCCTGTTTCCACCCGGAACCGCAGGTCGTATGGGGCGAGACCTTCCGCGAGCGAACGGGCGTTGGCGGCCGGATCGTCCGGCCGAAGCGACCAAATGAAGGCGTTGGCATCCGCACGGTCGAATGCGCCAGAGATCGGGACCTGGGCGTTGAGGTCAAGCGCGCCTTGGGCATCCGCCTCGTAGACAGCCGATGTAGACCAGGTTCCGGCCTGGCCGGAGAAATCCACGCGTGCCTGAATGGTGACCTGCTCGCCTGGTTTCAGGCCAGACAGGCGAATATCGAGCGGTTCGTCGATGAGGCCGTCAACCGGCCGCACCTCGATTTGTGGCTTGGATGTGCTCATGAGGACGTCAGCATTGCTGGTCGCCGCGCCCATGTGCCGGGATCATGGGGAAACAGGCTGGCGGTCGACGTGTCCGGAATTCGATGCCAAATTGGGTAACGTTCGAAGAACAGGTCCGTGTATTCGCGGGGTCGGCAATACTGTGACAGTGTTTGTCCCTTTCATTCCCAGGTGCGGCCGTGCCGGGTTACGATCCCGCGCGGCGCAACGGCATTCATGCGCTCATGGTATCAGATTGATACCTGCTGCACAAATGCTAGCCGCTTCCGATTTTGGAAGCCGTGGGACCGTCAGCCGTCGATCGGCAGGCCTCAGGAGTTGGCGACCCGGGGTTGCCGGCGCGCGCCGCGCTTCAACTGTTCACCGCGATTGACTCTCGCGCCCATGCCAATCAGCACCAGTTCCTCGGTGGTCGGTTGGGTGCCTTTCGGCTTGGCGCCGACGTCCGCATCCTTCCCGATCGTGACATCGCTGTCGACGATCGTGAACTGCACCGTTGCTCCACTCCGGACAACAGTGTCCTGGAAGATGATCGCGTCGCGGACCGTCGCCCCCGCTTCGACCACCACGCCCGGTCCCAGCACGCTCCGCTGCACCTTTCCCATAATGTGGCACCCCGGCGAGATCAGGCTTTGACCGACCCGGGCGGTGTCCTCAAAACGGGCCGGCATGCGCTGTGGATCGAGCGTGAAGAGCGGCCACGCTGGATCGTCAAGGTCGAGATCCGGATGGGCGTCCAGCAGGTCCATGTGCGACGCGAAATAAGCCTCCGGCCGCCCGACATCCTTCCAGTACCCCGGCAACCGGAAATCCCGGACCTGGCCTTCCTGCACGAGGGCCGGGAGCAATTCGTGGCCGAAATCCTCGAGACCGGAGTCCTTGTCCGAGGCGGTAGTCTTTTCCCGCGAGAGACGCTCCAGGGTCTCGATCACCAGGGCTGGATCGTAGGCAAATACCTCGGTGGTCACAAGGTTGCTCTTGGGGCGCTCCGGCTTGTAGTCGAAACCCGTGACCTTGCCTTCCTTGTCGACCTCGATCGTGCCATGGTTGGAGGCCTGGTCGATCGGCACCTCCGTCGAGACGAGCGTGACACCTGCGCCGGACGATACATGCTGGTCGATCAGGTCGTCGAAATCCAGCCGGTAAATATGATCGGCGCTCATCACGAGCAGCACATCAGGATTGAACGCCCGGATCAATGCCCGGTTCTGGTAGATCGCGTCAGCGTTGCCCTGATGCCAGACACCATCGTCGCTGCCGGCCTCCTGCTGCGGCGGGAGAATACGCAATCCACCATGGGAGCGGTCGAGATCCCACGGGCGTCCGCCCGCGACGACCTCAGCGATCGACTGGGTCTCGTACTGGACAACCAGCCAGACGTCGCTGATGCCGCTGTTGCGGAGATTGCTAAGGGAAACATCGATCAGCCGGTATACCCCGGCGTAAGGGAGCGCGGGCTTGGCGCGGTGCTGGGTCAGGACATCCATCCGTCCACCCTGGCCACCCGCCAGGACCAGTGCGAGCACGTTCGAGCGAGCCATTCGGCATGTCCTTTCAGATTTGCAGATTGTTGACGCGGTTGCGATGCGGGAGTACACCATCAGGGAGATTACCGACGCGCACGGATGAGGGACGTGCCGGGCCACAGTTTGGCAGATCGGGCGCGTACCGTCAGGTACCGAGGGGACCAGTTGCGTGCCGGCAATGACGACAGAAGGAGTGCACATGGCGAACCTGATCACCACGCTGGGTCCGTTGGGCGCCGAAGACCTGGGAATGATCCTGCCCCACGAGCACGTCTTTGTCGACTTGCGGACGTGGGACCGGCCAGGTTACGGCGAAGCCGACCCGGATGATGTCATCCGCTTGATGACACCCGAGATCGAGGCAGCGCGCGCCGCCGGTATAGCGGCGATCGTCGAGCCCGGTCCAGTCGGGGTCGGGCGCCGGGCCGATATCCTGCTCGCCGTCTCGCGGGCGACCAGGTTCCCGCTGGCGGTGCCGACCGGGGTGTATCGTGAGCCCTGGCTGCCGCCGTGGGTCCGCGATGCCACCGAGGATGCGCTGCGCGACTGGATGATCGGCGAGTTAACCGGGCAGATCGAGGAATCCGGGGTCCAGGCGGCGTGGATCAAGGTCGGGGCAACCGACGGCGGCGTCACCGACCAGGAAGCGAAGGTGTTGCGGGCAGCGGCGGCGGCGGCGATCGCGACCGGGGCGGCGATCGGCAGCCACACCGTGCGGGGCGCGGTCGCCCGATCCCAACTCGACCTGATCGAGGGCGAGGGTGGTGCCGCGGACCGCTTCATCTGGATCCACGCGCACCAGGAACCGGACCTCGCGATCCACCACGAGTTGGGTAAACGCGGCGCCTGGATCGAGTACGACGGGATCGGCGAGCCGACGGACGACGACCGGTTCATCGATCTCGTCCAGCGCGGGCTCGATGCCGGCCTGGGAGATCGCCTGCTGCTCAGCCAGGACCGGGGCTGGTACGACCCGGCCCAGCCCGGCGGCGGAACCCCGAAGCCGTTCACGTACCTGACCGAACGGTTCCTGCCGAAACTTGCCGGCGCGGGCGTCGATCACGCCACAATCGATCGGCTCATGCGCCATAACCCGTTCACGGCCTTTGCGCGGTAAGGCCGTGGTCGTTGGCGAAGAATGGCAATGGCGTGGCACTTCATGCTTATTGCGACCTGTCCCCCGACCGTCATCCTGACGCGAAGCGGAAGGACCTCCCGGCGCAGCCGGTAGAATGTCATTCCGCAGCGAGCCGCAGGCGAGTGGAGGAATCTCCCGCTGCAGCGGTTATGGGCTACATGCTCGTTACGTTGAAGAGAGATTCCTCCCGGCGCTGGCGCTCCGTACGGAATGACAATCAAGTGCTACGCGCAGGGAGGTTGGGCCGCCGCGTAGCGCAACCTCATTCGTCGGAATGACGGTTCGTGGGACGCCTACCGGATGAGATACCGTGACGCCATGGTTTCATGAAAGGTAAGAAACTCAATGACAAACCAGCGCAAGAAGGTCCTGCTAACCGGCGCCACCGGCTACATCGCCGGGCAACTGCTCCCTGAACTGCGGGAGCGCTACGATCTCCGGCTGATCGACGTGCGGGAGACGGACCGTGACGGTGAGCGGGTGGACGGCGTGGACATCGTCGATCTGCTCGAAGCCGACCGGTCCACGCTGGAGGGAGTGTTCGCGGGCGTCGACACCGTCGTCCACACCGGCTACCTCCGACCCCGGCCCGAGGCCGTCTACGAGGACGAGCGCCGGAACGTCGACATGATGCAGCGCGTCTACGATGTCGCCCTCGCCACCGGGGTCCGGCGCGTCGTCGCCGCCAGTACCAACCAGGCAGCCAAGTGGTACGAGCAGCCCTACTACGCCGGCCTCCGGGATCGGGTCGATCCCGAAGACTACCCCCGTCCTGACACCTTCTACGGCTGGGCCAAGGCCGC
>JALZMD010000082.1 GCA_030858375.1 Chloroflexota bacterium | reverse complement strand
GGACGATTCGCAGATGGGCTCGAGGGATCGACACGGTCACGGCCGCGATCGCGGTCACCACCAGCATGAGGGCCAGAGGGAGATCCCCGCGATCGAAGCTACCGAACTCAAACGCGTCGCTGTTGGGTGTGAAGATTACGGCCAGCCCCACGAGAATCCCCGCTGGCGCCAGGATCGTGGCGACCCGGCTGCGGAGATCCCGGACCTCGATCCGGTGGATCCAGTCGGAAATCGCCTCCAATCCCGACAGTGTGCGGTGATACAGCCGCTCGGGGCCGAAGATACCGCCGAGCGTGGCAAACGTTCTCGCCGCTGGTGACCACCAGCGTTCGGTCAATACGATGGTTATGCCGAGCGTCCACGCCCCAATCGCCATGATGTTTTCGTGTCGGGTGTCGAAATGATAGGCGATGTCAATCCGTGCCGGCTCGGTAGCGACGATCGTCGACGCCGCCTCGGTGATGTCGATGACGAGATTGGTCCAAATCCCAAACACAAGTGTCGATACGCCCAATACCACGATCGGGAACGTCAGGAATCGGGATAGCATCCGCGGTTCGATCCGCACCGGACCAAGGAACACGCCGATCCAGAAGCGGGAAACATAGCCGAAGGTGAGCGCGGCGCTCAGCACCGCCAGCACACCAATGGCCGGCCCTCGCTCCCAGGCGGCGGCGAAGAACAATTCGTCCTTGAAGAAGCCAATCGTGAAGGGCAGGGCGATCAGCCCCGCCGCCGCCAGGCCACTCCCGAGCGCCAGGATCGGCATGCGCCGGGCGAGGCCACCGGTTTCCGACGTTAGCTTCGTGCCCGTCGCCTCCGTCACCGCCCCAGCGGTGAGGAACAATGCCGACTTCACCAACGCGTGAGCGAGGACGTAGAACGTGGCGCCGGTCAAGCCGTAGACATTTCCGAGTCCAAACATCACCACGACGTAGCCATATTGCGAGATCGTGGAGTAGGCCAGGATTTGTTTCATGTTGTCGCGGGTAAGCGAAATGATGCCACCGACCGCGATCGACAGGAACCCGATTACCAGCATGGCATCGAGAAGCCAGTCAAACACCGCCATCATGGGGTAAAAGCGCCGCACCATAAACACACCAGCCGCGACCATGGCCGCGGAATGCAGGTATGCCGATACCGGGGTGGGAGCCGCCATCGCGTTCGGCAACCAGAAGTGAAAGGGAACCTGGGCGCTCTTGGCCAGCGCGCCGATTCCGATCAGCGCGAGCGCGATGCCGACCATGGTCCGGTCCGACTCAAGGGCGATCATCTCCGCAATCGAGTAGCTGCCGAGCTCCGACCGCAGCATGAGGACACCGATCAGGACGAGAACCGCGCTCACCCCAGTCACCAGAAGCGCCATCACGGCAGAAGAACGGGATTCCTCCCGGTCACGATCGAAACCGATCAAGAAAAACGACGCGATGGCGGTAAGATCCCAAAAGACGAACTGGAGGATGGTATCCCCAGCCATCACCAGGCCGATCATCGCCGCCATGAACAGCAGCAGGAAACCAAAGAACCGGGGCTGCTCCTCGATGCTGCGATGGTAGTGTTCGAGATGCAGGGGAATGTACCGGTAGGCATAAATGACCACCAGCAGCCCGATCCCGGTCGCCAGCAAGGCATACATTTGCGCCAGGCCGTCCAGTTCGAGGTAGAAGCGGAAGCCAAACGTTTCCGACCAGGGCAGATCGATCGAGGCGGTTCCGGCCAGGTACGATACCACCACGATTGCGAGGCACAGCGATGTGGTGACAATGGCAACGGCGCCAGTCAAGGCGGGGCGCCACGCGCCGATTACAGTTGTTAACAATGGTGCGGCGAAAGCAACGCAAAGCAGAACTACCGCCAGATTTAGGTTGGTGATGAAATCTGGCATCGCGCCTCCTTGTCGCTCGACCGATTGTGGTCATGTGGTGTAGTCACGTTTCAAAGCGGGTAGCCAACTGACGACTTTTAATGCCGTGTTCGGCCCACCGCTGCGCTGGACCGTGTGGATACTTTGTCTCACTGGAATGCGCAGTGCGTGCAACAAAAAAGGGGCTGCGAAACGCAGTCCCACTCCGTATCCCACGACGAGTGAATTCCGGTGACGCCACGGCCGGAACCGCTCACTGAACACTAGTCTACCCCGGACGGCGCCTGGGTGTCACTGGAGTGACGGCCGCACCTGACCAGAATCGGGGAAGGCCCCATCGCCTCGATCACCCGAGCCATGCCTGATGGCTAAGCGTGCCGCGTAGCGGGAACGGGCTCAGGTGAGGCGACGATCTCGGCGATCTCATCTCGGCCAGACCGTTCCCAAGTCAGGACATCGTGGTACAGCGTCGTTAGTTGGCGCCTGGCGGATACCGGCAAGCCATCGAATCGTGCGACTGCATCCGGGGCCAGCACCAGGCGCAACCGCCACGCTCGGCGGGCGTCGTTTCTCGACAGGGCAGGAGTCGTTTCCCGGGCAACGCTCCACTCGGTGCAGATCCGGTCGATCTCGGTATCGTCCCGGCCCAGCAGAAGATCCTGGAGGAACGCGAGGCCGCTCGTATTGGCCAACGGAAGGTCGTGCGCGGGTGGGCCGGTGAGATCGACAGCCATAATCGATGATTCGGCAGGAATGCGATCGAGCCGCCGCGAGGCGAGGACGCCGCCAAAAATCATGCCAACCCCGATTGCCATCGCGATGTACAGGTATTCGTAATGCCCGAGCCGGCTCAGACTCCCACCGGCAGCGACAACCAGAGTTCCGGCGCAGATCAGGGCACAGCCAATCATCCGGTGACGATAAACGCCACGCCGCCAGAATCGCCAGACTGACCAGGCGGTGCCTCCAACGATGATTGCGGTCCCAACCGAATTGATCAGTACCGTGATCACGACCATTTCGGTGCCACGCTCGATGGCATCCCAACCATCCTCGGCAAGGCGTGCGCGATCGATCGGCGCATTGAAGACCAGCGACACCCACAACGTGGTCACGAACAGGGTAATACCGACCCCGAACCGGCGCATGGCCAACGGGAACAGGAGATACAGTTGGCCGATGGCGAGGAATGCAACAACCAGGGCAGGCCCGGTTCCATAATAGAGCCGAGCCAGCCAGGCACTCCATCCAAAGGCGATGCCCGCTGCATCGGCGCCGGCGGCCAACGCAAACATGACGAACGCGATCGTCCAGACGATCTTGTCTGGACGGGGCCGGCGTTGGGCATCGCGGAAGAGGACTACCGCACACAACGCGCTGAGCAGTGCACTGGCAATTGGAAACACGATCACGGGGTTGGCCTGGTCCATTTCCGGAATGGGGAGCGCGATGTGCCGCAAGCTCGGTTGAGCGCAAATAACGACTGAAGTGTAGCGTCGTCGTGGACACGATTCGAGACAACCGTCACAGCCATGCCCAAGTCGACCGACAGGATAGGTACATGAACGAAACGAAATCGGCCGAGCAGATCGAATTCATCAAACTCGATGGTCACGCGGTGCGTGTCACGTCCTGGCGCTCTGGTAGTGAGCCCGGAACATTCAACCTCGTCACCATTACGAGGGGCTCCCGGGATGTGGAACTCCTCGACGACCTGCTTGGGCGGACTCAGCTACAGCTCGAAGTGGGAGGTGCCGAAGCAATGACCGTCGGTGCCCGCGAAATCGACCGCCGGACGGTTGGTGATGGTCAATCCGGGATCACCCGATTCTCGGTCGTGCTTGCCGAGGGAGACGAGGTAAAGGATGTGTCGGCCGATTTACCAATACCGTCTCTTGAAGACCGGGTTGCCACCCTCGAAGCGGAGGTCGACCGGTTGCGAAACCTGATTCTTCACCATGCGAATGGCGTCCAACACTGACGTTGGCGCGATGAGCGTAGTTCGTTAGGGGCGGAAAGACTTACAAGCGAGCGAGTCACCAAGTGTCTCACTCAATACATGGCATGCTGTACTAACCCTCAGGGGACAGTCCGGTCTGGGCCACCGCTAAACGAATTCTGTACGGCTGCGGCAGCGTTGCTTGCCCCGCCTGTCGACGAGCAAGACAGTTTGGCTCCGACTATCTCCTTAGGGTAACGGAGGTCGCGGAAGTGCCACGTTTCCACAGACCTTAAACGTCTCGGTCTTACCCGGCCGGAACTCCTATCTCCCGCTCGATCGCCGCGCCGTCGCCGAAATCGGTTGTTTCGTCATGCCCATCGCCGCGAGCGACCAGGTGGACGGCCCTTTCCCTGGCATCGTGCGCTACCTGGGCGACGGCAGCCCGGGTCTCGTCGCCACGACGTGGGGCAAAGACCA